>JAIESZ010000033.1 GCA_019745615.1 Burkholderiaceae bacterium | reverse complement strand
TATGAACTACTCCACCCTATGCGTTGCAAAGTATGGAGTTTCACGGGAGTCATAAACCCCCGTCTCGGCCAGTTCCTGGCCGGATATTGATTCCAAAGCCCAGCGCAACACCACACGCGCTGAACCCGTATCTCTGTTCTCTTGGTGCCCGCATTGTTCGCAGCAGTGCATTCTTTGTGAGAGCTGCTTTTTGGCCACATGCCAGCACTGGGGGCAGCGCTGGCTGGGTTTGAGCTTGCGGGTTGGAGCATCTACCCATTCGCCACCAGTTTCCAGCACTTTGTAGCGAAATAGTGAAGTGAACAGCCCCGGAGCGGTGTCCAGTATTTCCCGGTTCAAGCCTGCCTTTTGGGCCACCATCGCGCCGGGTTCGTCCACAGTGCCAGAGGCACTGCGGGTCATGTTCTTGAGCGTGAGTTCTTCCGTTGCCACCAAGGCATATTGGCCTGCCAGCGCTGCCGTTTTTTGATGCGCCCAGTCCAACCGCTTGCGCGCTACCTTGGCGCGAGCAGCGGCCAAGCGGCGCACGGCCTTCTTTCTACGGTTAGAGCGCTTGTTGCTCTTGCGCGAAACGGCTTGCTGCAACCGAATGGTCTGATCCTTCTCCTGTTGCCACCAGCGCGGGTTGTTGATCTGGATGGTTTCGTCGGCGTGCGTGACACCACTGAGAAACGTTTCCACGCCCCAGTCGTAAGCCATTGCGCCATCAGCCTGCCTAGTACGTTCTGGGCTGGCGACGGCCACGGTCAGCGATAAATACCAGCGGCCATCGTGGTGCAGGATGTCACTGGCACGAATATCGCCGCCCTGACGGGCTTGACCACGGGCACGGATTTGCCCCACGCCCGATAGGCGCAGACTACCATGCCTCCAGCCTTGTTCGGGTGTGAAGCGCCAACCGTCACCATGACTTTTGAAGCTGAAGCCGGGAAAACGCCCCAGCGACTTGAAGCGCGGAAAGCCCGGTGTTTGGCCCGCCTTGATGCGCCTGAAGAAAGCAGCAAATGCTTTGTCCAAGCGGCGCAGCGTCATCTGCTGGCTGGAGCAGTTGGCAGCATCGGCCCACTCTGGTAGGTCGCGGCGCAGCAGCGTCAGGCTCTTGCATTGGTCGGCGTAGGAAATCGATTTGCCCGCCTTGCTCCAGGCGCTGATGCGCTCTTCCAAGGCTGCGTTGTAAAGCTGTTGGTGTGAGCGTAGCAGGGCACCGAGCGCAGCAGCCTGCTTCGGCGTCGGGTAAAGCCGATACGTTGTTTTGCGTAGGTTGCGGGCTTCGCTCATAATTGGTTACTATACCTTCATCATGCAATTAAGCAAGCTACACCATTGCGTTTATGCACTTAACTACCACTTGGTTCTTGTAACAAAGTACCGGCGCAAGTGCCTGACGGCACTCATGCTGGCTGAGTTTAAAGTACAAGCCAACGAGCGCTGTGCGGCTTGGGGCGGCAGGCTCATCGAAGCCAACGGGAAGCCTGACTATGTGCGTCTGCTCATTGAGTTGCCTCCTACGGCGGCACTGGCTGAGTTCGTCAATGCACTCAAGACGGGCACCAGCAGGAGGTTGCGCACGATGTTTGCTCAGGAGCTTGCGGGCGTGTATTCCAAGCCGGTGCTCTGGTCGCGCAGCTATTGCGTGCTCTCGTGCGGCGGTGCTCCGCTAGAAATCATCAAGCAATACATCCAGCAGCAGGACAGGCCAGACGACTGAAGCCAGCCTACGGCTGGCGGCGCTTACCCCTCCAGCCAATTCGGACGGCTTTGCCTCCAAGCCGCGTTGCGGCTAACCGGATTGGATGGAGCCCCTCGCGCTATTCGGTGGAAAATTGCTGGCTTTCTCCTTGCATTAGTACCATTTTGGGACTAAGATGCAAGCATGAACATCGTTGCTGTGCGCAATCTCCAATCCTACTGGGAACATACAAACCACCGTGATGCTGAGGGCGCGTTAAGGGCTTGGTTTAACGCGGTCAAGTCGGCTCAGTGGACATGCCCCCAAGATGTTAAAGATACATACGCGAGCGCCAGCATTATTGCAAATAACCGAGTCGTTTTCAACATTAAAGGTAACGATTACCGACTAATTGTGGCTATAGCCTACAGAATGCAGTATGTTTACATAAAATTCATCGGAACCCATGCCGAATATGACAAGATCGACGCTACTGTCGTTGATGATTTCAAGTGAGAAAATCATGGAAATTAAAGCCATCCGTACCGAAGCCGATTACATCGAAGCACTCCGTGAGGTATCCAACCTGATTGATCTTGATCCTGCGCCTGACGAACCCGCAGGGGAACGACTTGATGTGTTGGGTACGCTTGTGCAGGCGTATGAGGCAAAACATTATCCGATTAATCCTCCTGACCCAATTGATGCAATCAAGTTTCGCATGGATCAGTCTGGATTGACGGTAAAAGACCTCGTTCCTTACATTGGCTCACTCAATCGTGTGTATGAAGTTTTGTCCTATAAACGATCATTGTCTCTCAGCATGATTCGGAGATTGAGCAATGGACTTCATATTTCTGCTGATACGCTTATTCGGGAATCTGTGGTAGCTAATTCCTGAGAAGCACAAAGAAGCTAATCGAATTATTTTTTGTACTAGCATCTTATAAGCCGCCTTCGGGCGGCTTTTTTTGCGTAACTTTCTGTTCGCACATTTGACCGGGGAGAGGCACCTGCTACCATAAAGCAAAGGAAACCAAAAAAGGAACTTTCCAATGCTTACCACCTTCGCTCCCCGCTCACTTTCCCTTCTGGCCCTCGCCTGCTACGCCAGCATCGCGTCTGCCCAGTCCACGCCTGTCGTGCCCACAGACCTAGTGTTGTCCAAGCCCAGTTGGACGACTGAGACCGAAGACCCCAAGTTCTTTCTGCATCAAGGCTATGCGGGCGCTATCGAAAATATCGAAATGGCTGGCTGCACTTTCAGCAAACCGAATGTGCTCAAGTTTTCCACTGCCACGCCACCCACTACTAATTACGCGCTTGTGCTGATCGACCCCAGTGAGGCCCGCAAGCTGCCTCGTGGCGAGAATAGCATCACGATTAACTGCGGCGGAAAAAAAGCAAATTTCGTCGTCAACAACACTTACCCAGACCTCACCCGTGCTGTGGCCCGCTTCGACGACAGTGATCGTCAATCAATGAAACTCATCGTCACGCGCCCCCCAGCAGAGGTATCGGCCAGCTCCCGTGGCGTGAATTTCTGGCTTGCCGCATCCGTCCCCGGTAGTGTTTTTGGTGTCCCCGACCAGCAGTTGTTTTTTCTGGTGCCCAAGGCTGGTGGCGGCACGGAATGGAAACAATTGACCAGCGCCGATGTGCTGTCCGTGGCCTTCGCAAAAAACCAAAGCGCGGCACTTTCTTCGCATGAATTCCCCGTGAACTTCGGCTTCACAAAAGAAGAAATGGCCGCGATCAATGCCAAGGTGCTTTTTGCCTACCAACTCGACGGGAGCGATATTAAAGTCTTCGACTATTCTTACGATCCAGCGGTAGCTACCATGATTGCTGGCAAATATTCTGAACCGGGGCGGCTGCACGCATACGAAACGCTGAACTGGGTTCGGGGCGTTACTGGGCTTGGCTATTTTGAGCAAGATGTAGCGCTCGATAAAGCAGCGCAGGCTCATGCGGACTACGTTAAAGTAAATGGTGGTGGTCAATACTATAGCCACGATGAAATTCCCGGTCGTCCGGGTTTTACTGGCATTGAACCTAGTGACAGAGCCTTACACTTTGGATATTCCAGTATATTCGCAGTTGGCGAAGGTATGAGTGGCAACAATGGTGGTAGTAATTTGCCGGTTTGGAAATTGCTCAGTGTTCCATACCACGCTTTCAGTATTCTGGATGGATACCGTTATTATGGCATTGGTTTTAATGACAATGTTTTTGTTGGTGATTTAGCAAACAAGCCCAACAATCCCCAGAAAGTTACCGACAGAAATACTGTTCTTATTTACCCATGCAATAACATGATCATCAACGTGCAGGGACAAGGCTACGAAATTCCAAACCCGTCAGTCTTAAATGGGAAAGAAGATTTTGGTTATAGCAGCACAGCTATTGTGCTCGATGGGCAAAAAATTACAGTTGATTCTTGGGAGTTGCGTGACGCCAGTAATAATATTATCCCCACTATTGTCATGACAGCAGATAACGACACAAGAAAACTAACGAGAGAATATTTCGCCTCACTAATCCCACTCAACGC
>JAIESZ010000349.1 GCA_019745615.1 Burkholderiaceae bacterium | reverse complement strand
GCTGTCATGTTTGCTGTCTCCTCACAGTACGGCGCGCCTGTGGCGACGCCAGCGGCGCGCCAGGAGGCACTGGGGCAGTAAAAGCCCATGTGTTTACCGGGGCGCGATTGTATCGGCTAGCACCGGCCCAGCGCGCAGCGTGGTGCCATAGCCACAGTGTGAAGCATACACGGTGGCTATAGCGTTCAGGCTACACACTGCCCAAGCACTGCTCTAGACCTTGCAACAAAATGTCTTGGGGCAGGTCGATGCCGATGAACACCATCTTGCTGCTGCGCTCCTCGCCTGGTGCCCAAGCAGGCCCCAGATCGCTGCCCATGAGCTGGTGTACGCCCTGAAAAATCACCTTGCGCTCGGTACCCACCATGTACAGTACACCTTTGTAGCGCAACATGCGCGGGCCGTAAATATTGACGATAGCGCCCAAGAAATCTTCGAGCTTGGCTGGGTCAAAGGGGCGTGGGGAGCGGTAAACAAAGCTCTTGACGTCATCGTCGTGGTGATGGTGGTGACCATGGCTGTGCTGGTGCGATGGATGGTGGCAGTGCTCGCCGTGGTCGTGCGCATGGTCATGACCACAGTGGCTATGGTCGTGGTCATGCTCGTGCTGCGCTGGTTCCTCTTTGAGAAAATCCGGGTCAATATCGAGCTTGGTATTGAGGTTAAAGCCGCGCAAGTCCAGCACCTCTTTCAGGGGTACCTCGCCAAAATGCACCGCTTTGATCGGGGCACGTGGGTTCATGTGCTTGAGGCGGTGCGTCAGGGCGTCTACCTCTTCGCTAGTGACCAAATCGGTTTTGGACAAAAAGATTTGGTCGGCAAAGCCTACTTGGCGGCGCGCTTCTTGGCGGTCATTGAGTTGCTGGGCGGCGTGCTTGGCATCCACTAAGGTAATGATAGAGTCGATGAGATAGGTTTCGGCAATTTCTTCATCCATGAAGAAGGTTTGCGCCACCGGGCCGGGGTCGGCCAAGCCGGTGGTCTCGATCACCACACGCTCAAAATCGAGCAAGCCCTTGCGCTTTTTCGCAGCCAGCAGTTGCAGCGTTTCGCGCAGATCTTCGCGGATGGTGCAGCAAATACAGCCATTGCTCATCTGAATGATGTGCTCTTTGGCATCCGTGACCAAAATATCATTGTCGATGTTTTCTTCGCCAAACTCGTTTTCAATCACGGCAATTTTCTGGCCGTGGGCCTCGCTCAGAACGCGCTTGAGCAGCGTGGTTTTGCCCGAACCCAGAAAGCCGGTGAGGATAGTGACAGGAATGAGAGACATGGAAGCAGCACTTTCGATGGGAAATACAAATGCCTGAAAGCAACACCCACGCCCGCCAAGGGGCGTGGTGCTTGCAGGAACCAACCAAGGTTTTTTAGAGTGTACCGAGCATGTCAAGCACTCTGGCTGGAGCTAATTTCAAAGGTGCTGAAAGTCTGGCCGCCGCTTTTCCACAAAGGCACTGAAGGCTTCGCGGGCTGCTGGCTCGGCCAACATCTGGATAAAACGCGCACCCTCTTGCTCGATGCGCTCTAGCACGGCGGGGGTTTGACCCAACTTGAGCAGGCGCTTGGTCTCGATCAGCGCCGCTAGTGGCTTGGCTGCCAGTTTGCGCGCCTGCGCTTGCGCTACCGCGTTGCATTCGGTGGGCGGCAGTATGCGGTTGACCAAGCCCACCTCCAGCGCCGCCTCGGCAAAAAACGGCTCACCCAACAACAGGGCCTCAGCGGCGCGGTGGTAGCCCAACATCTGCGGCACCAACAAGCTCGATGCGGCCTCAGGGCACAAGCCCAGATTGACAAAGGGCATAGAAAACGCGGCGTTGTCGCCCGCATAGACCAGATCGCAATGGAACAACAACGTGGTACCAATACCCACAGCGGGGCCGCACACGGCAGCCAGCAAAGGCTTAGGAAAGGCAGCCACGGCCCGCATCAAGCGAAACACCGGCGCGTCCAGCGTCTCGGGTGGATTTTGCAAAAAGTCCGTAATATCATTACCGGCACTGAACACGGCCACATCGCCCTGCAACACCACCACGCGCACAGCAGCGTCGGAGGCGGCCGCTTCGAATAAATCGGCCAGCGTGGCATACATACTGGTGGTGATGGAATTCTTTTTTCCCACCCGGTTGAAGGTGATGGTGCTGATGCCAGCTTCGGTATGCACCAAGATATCGGTATTGGAGGTACTCATCGGGTTCATTCTTTGAAGTAAACAATCTGGTGCGTAGTGGCCAGCAGATGGCCAGACTCGTTCCACAGTTCAGCGCTTTGGTCAAAAAAGCCATTGAAAAACGATTGCGCCCGTGCCTGCCCCAGCAGGTAATCGGTGCCAGTGGCAGCCAGTTCGGCCGCGCTGGCATGAAAGTACACCGTCATCGATACCGTGCCCACTGGCGTCATGAAGGCGCGGCGACGCCACACACGTGGATAGAACACATCGGCCAACGCCGTCAGGCTACAAAAATCGAGCGGACGCGGTGGATCGTCGCGCATCCAGAGCTGGGTCAGGCTGTCAGCCTCGGTACCGTTCCACTCGGTAGGTACTTCACCGGCGCAAGGACGCATATCATAGCGGCGCACCCAAGCGACCGGCTTGGGCTGAGTGGCGCGCGCTACCGTGGCCGGGCGTGGCACATCGGGCATCACAGCATCCACCGCACTCCAAGTCTGGCGACGCTTGGCAGTGACAGCGGTGGCCGTCAGCACCACCGAATCCACCCCCTCGCTGTTGGTTTGTGACAGGGTGATTTGCCAGTGCTGGGTAGAACGGTTGGTGCGCACAGGCCGGGCCTCGGCACGAAAGCTGCCCGCTTGTAGCGCAGCGGCAAAATTGGCGGTAAACGATATCGGCTCGCCCAGCAACTCAGGGTGCTGGAGCACAGCATTCATGGCTTGGGCGGCGACGAGGCCGCCAAACGGCCCCACCATGTTCATGTAATCGTGGTGGGTTTGGCCCTGCCAGTGACGCGCAGCCTCGCGGCCATGCTCATGGGCGGTGTTGGCCACTGGGGTCAGGGCCAGCGCCTGATCTAACGGATGCACTGCGGATACGGTAGTTTTTTTCAAAACAAACTCCTGAAAAGACACAGGCAGCAAGTATCCGTCGAAAAAGCAAAAGCCACCAACCGGAAGGCTGGTGGCTTTTTATCTCCATCACGACTGGCTTAAGCCAGCGGGTGATTAGAAGTTGTGGCGAATGCCCAGACCCAGGTGGTTCTTGGCACCGGTGTTGTAGCCACCAGCGGCAGCGCCATTGTTGTCGCCATCTTTGTAGAAAGCAGCGTAAGCAAAGGTGCGCTTGGACAGGGCGTACTTGCCTTCGACCAACACGTCGGTGTCTTTGGCCTTGGTGTCACGAGCGATGTCCAGGGTCACAGAGAAAGCGCCCACGGGCACAGTAGCGCCGAGAGTGAAACCACGTTGCTTCATAGCAGTGGTGTTGGAAGGAGCAACGCCACCCTTGTAACCGTCTTGGAAGGAAGCAGCGATCTTGGCGACGCCCAGATCATAGGAACCGCCCAGAGCCATGTTGGCCTTGTGCTGTTGCACCTTGTTGTAGGACAGAGCAGCGGCGATGGGGCCGTTTGCGTAGATGACGTTCAGGTCGTACTTAGCGTTGTCGCCCACTGCATCGGGGGTGTCGGGCTTCAGAACCACGCCCAAGGTAGCAGTCACGCCGCCGAAGTTGGGGGTGGTGTAAGCGATTTGGCTGTCGTTACGAGCGCCAGCGGCCACGAAGCCGAATTGGTTAGCCACGGCAGAGTAGTTGGCAGCGCCGGTCAGTTCCCAAGCAGCCAGACCCAGGTAGCTAGGTGTCAGGGCACGGCCCAGACGCACGCCACCGAAACCACCCGACAGTTCCAAGAAGGCAGCACGGCCCCAAGGGGTACCGTTCACAGTGGCACCTGTCTCAGCATTGATACCTTGTTCAAAGTTGAAGGAAGCCTTCAGGCCGCCGCCCAAGTCTTCTACGCCACGCAGGCCGATGCGGCTGTTGCCGTTGTTCATCGTGCCGCTACCGCTCATTTGAGTGGAAATGCCATTGGACTTGACCAAGCCCAGATCAGCCACACCGTACAGGTTGACGGAAGATTGGGCCATAGCGGCACCGGAAGCAGCCAGCACGGCCAGAGCGATTAGGGATTTTTTCATTGCGAGTACTCCAAGGTTAAACAGAGGGCGCCGGTACGGGGGGCTCGGTTGCA
>JAIESZ010000366.1 GCA_019745615.1 Burkholderiaceae bacterium | reverse complement strand
AAATCGACCAGCGCGCTGGGGGCCACATATTCGCGGCCTTCGTACCAAAAGGCTGTCCACCACTGGCGCGGGGCCTTGTAGCCCCAGCTAAAAAAGCTGTACCAAGGCACTTCTTGCAAGCGCCCGCGCAGCGCCAGCACGCTCACATACACATTGGGCCCCCAGCCTTCTTGGATTTTCAGGCTCACGGTCGGGTCTTGGCCGTTGAGTTCTACCACTTGGGTATCCAAAATGCCTTCGCGCTCCACGCTGACCAGTGCGGTGGCAAAGCGGAACGGCATTCGCACCTGAAAGCGTGCCGTCTCGCCGGGCTGATAGCTTTTCTTTTCTGGCAGCAGCTCGATGCGGTCGTGGTTTTCGCCGCCAAACCAGAGTTCGCCTTGGCGCGTGACCCACACCGAGGCAGCGGCATCAAAGGTGTTGCCATCGGCATCGCGGGCGGTGGCAATCAGTTCGATCTCGCCGGGGTCGGCCATTTGGGTTTGGCACAGCAGCAGGCCACGGGCATCGCTCTTGCCAGTGCAAACGGTGCCCAAATCCTTGGTGCTGGTTTGGCTATCGTAGCTATAAAAGCCTCCCACCATACGCTTGCGGCTGGTGGTAGTGATGCGGGCCATCGCCTGCACTTGCAACGGCACATTGGCGGCAGGTTTGCCCTCTGGGGTCAGGGCCAACACTTGAAACTGGGCCTTCTGGCTGGCCGAAACCCAGCCCTCGGTTTTGATACCTGCCACCACCGCAGCAGGCCAAAGGGTGTGGGTGCTGCGCAGGGTTTGCACCTCACCATTGGGGTCGGCATAGGTGGCCTCGAGCACCAAATCTTGGGCTTGGGCCGAGCGCGGCAGCTTCTCCAAAGTGATTTGGCCTGCGCCTTGGCGGTTGAGCGTCAGGGGCAGCTTGTCAGCCACCACGCGGTTGTCTTGGCTGGCGCTGGCTTCTTCTTCGCCGTTGCTCTGGCCTTGCGGACGCTGGCGGGGGGCCCTAAAGCTAAAGCCCTCGTAATCGGCAAAGTCTAGGCCCTTGCGGCGCACTTGGGCCGAGACCCGCACTGGCAAGTTGGCGGCAGCACCACCGGCCACATAGTTAATTTGCACATCGGTGGGCACCGAGCGGACATTGACCAGTGGTTTTTTTTCTGCCGGGCCAATGCGGCCTTCAAACACCGGCAGGCGAAATTCTTCTACCCGAAACTCGCCCGAATGGAAGCTCTGTTCCTCGGCACGGCTATTGCGCAGCTCCACGCTATACAGCCCCAGCTTGGCGGCGGGTGGAATGGCAAAACTGCTCTGCGCACTGCGCCCGCCGGTGGCGGTTTTGCGCCAAACCAGTGGCTGGGTAAATTGCTGGCCGCTGCCGTTGTGGGTGATGATGAGGGTGTCGGGCCATTGCGTCGGAAGGCCAAAGCCCTTGCTCGTTTCGGTGCGGATCAGGTGCTTCATCGACACCGTTTCACCGGCACGCAACAAGGTGCGGTCAAAAATGGTGTGGGCGCGTTCGTCCGGTTGAGCGTTGTTACTGGTGGGGAGGTTAAAGCGCCAAGGCTCGATGCCGCGCTGCCACTCGCTCCACGTAAAGGCCATATCCTGCACGCCATCGGCCCCTTGGCTGCGCGCACTGACAAAATAGCCATGTGCCCCGCCATATTCGTTATAGCAACCGGGGGCCTCTGGGAGGCGCTTGTCAAACAAAGCCCGCCCTTGGGCATCGGTGGTGCCGCTGGCGAGCAACTGGCCGTGGCAGTCAGACACTTGCACCTTGGCATCGGCCACCGCCTTGCCCTTGTCTAAGGTAGTAACCCATGCCAAAGCGTTTTCGCGGCCCAACTTGAAATGCACGCCCAAGTTGGTCACTAGCGCCGAAGTACGCACGATCATGGTACGGCCCGCACCGTGGCGCTCGTCCAGCAACGAGGCCCCCAGCCGGGATGAAGCAATCTCCACCACATGAAAGCCCGGTGTCAGCGGAATACCCACCACTTCAAACGGGCGCGGATCGCCGCTGGCAGGCTGGGGCAAGTCGAGGGTTTTCACGCCCGACTGCCCAGCCAACAGCGAGAGCATCCGCGACTGCACATAGGCTTGGTCATCGGGGTTAATCACTTGCGGCAGCGGGCCTTTCACATCTTGGCGGGCTTGGCTACGATCAACGATAAAGCTGTCGTAGTGCTGCACCTTGCGGTACCAAGCAATGATGTCGGCATCACTGCCGGGCTGCAAGGTACTGACCTTGCCTTGCGGGGCCGCCCCCGTGGGCAAGCCTTGGATACGCAAATTGGCCTCCACATTGCGCAGCGTGACGGGCAGCAGCGCTGGGCCGTTCGGGCCTTCGGCAAAACGCTCGACAATGCCAAACGGCGCAGCCGCAAACTTGGCCAATGGCGGCCTGCCTGCCGTAGCCACTTGCAGCGGAAAGCTGGCCGCATTAACCAAGGTGCGGCCCGCCGCATCGGCAAACTGCTTGGGCAGTTCTATCGTAAAGCGGGTTTCTTCAGCCAGCGGTGGCGCAAACTGGATTTGCTCTACCAGTTCTGTGTCTAGCGGTTGGGGGGCGATGCTTTCGTTCTTCGATTTGAGCCGGATGGCGCTGGCTAGCTTGGCAGGCACCGGGGCATTGAACGACAGCGACATGGGCTGAATGGGGACGCAAGCGGCTTGGGCGTTTTCGCGCTCGCAATGGAATTCGGCTTGAAACGGTGCCCGTACGGTGAAGGCGAAGCGTTTTTCGACATGGTTGGCAATGCCGCTGGGGGTAGCTACGCCTTCCCCCCACACCAATTGCACCTTGGAAGATGGCGTCAGGCGGCGGTTGCAGGCCAGCGTGACCACCGACAGCGCCTCAGTGGCGGCCTGTTGGCGCAGGCCGTGGGCATCTAGCAGGGCGCTGCGCTCCTTGCTATCGATCAAGCGCACTGGTATGCGCTCGCCCAGCCCTTCGGTGGCGCACCAGACATTGGCTTGCACACTGGCTGCCGTGGCCGGGCCATTGAGTTGCAGGATAAAAAACTGTTCTTCGTCAATCGGCTGCCAACTGGAGGGCCAAACCTGCTGCACAAAAGGCCCGCCAGTGTTGAACTGGTAGCGGGTGGTGCCACTCAAGGCGCTGTTGCTGGGGGATTGAAACCCCGGCTTGCCTTGCACGGTGCAGCGGACGCCGGGGGGCAAATCGCGGGCAAAGTCAAACACCCATTCGCGCTCGCTTGTCCAGCGCCCGGTGCCTTGGCTGGCTTGGGCATCGCTACAGCGCACCTCCAGCGGCGCTGGGGCCTGCGGATCGCCAAAGCGTACCGCCGCACCATCAAACTTGGCTACCAACTGGCGCACACGGGCCACTTCGCCTTGGGGCGACAGGCTGGTGATCTGGAGCGCCTGTGCACCCAGCGAGGTAAGGAGCAGGCCGGTGGCCAGCAAGAGCTTTGAAGATATCAAGGTGTTTCTCCACGCCGTAGTGGGGCATCAAAAAACGGCCTCCGTGGGGGTAGGCCGTTTGAGCAGGGCGTTAGGGCCAAGGCACAGCATACTCCGCACCGATGGCTATTGGTTCTGCCTTAGCGGGGCTGAAACCCACTTTTCTGGATGATGCGCGTCCAAGCCAAGCTGTAGGCCCGCTCGCGGGTAGCCAATTGCTCGCTGCTCATGTAGCCCACCGTCAAGCCCATGTCGGTAAGCTGTTTATGGACATCGGGCAAGGCCAGCACCTTGGCCACCGCTGCTGACAGGCGTTGCACTTCAGCCGCTGGGGTGCCCTTGGGGGCGTAGATGCCATAAAAAGGCAGCTCTTCAAAACCCTTGAGGCCCAATTCATCAAAGGTGGGCACCTCCGGCATAGCCACTTGGCGTTGGGTGCCCAGCACAGCCACCACGCGCACTTTGCCTGCCTTGTGGTGCTCAATGAAGTCTGGCACCGAGCCTACGCCAGCGGCAATCTGGTTGCCCAGCATATCGGCCAGCATCGGAGCGCTGCCCCGGTAGGGTGCAGAGATCAAATCGAGATGGTATTTGTCACCAATGAGCTTGACCAAAAATTCGGGGGTGGACGCTGGTGCCGGAATGCCCACGGCCCCTTTGCCTGCACCTTGGGTTTTGATCCATGCCACATAGTCCTTAAAGCCCTTGGCTGGGGTGCCCCCCGACACAGCAAAGGCATTGACGAAGGTGGCAAACCCGGCCACCGGCACAAAATCTTGCGCTGGTTGGTAGCCGGGG
>JAIESZ010000037.1 GCA_019745615.1 Burkholderiaceae bacterium | reverse complement strand
GTGCGAGAGCACCAGACCCACTACCTATAGCGTGTGGGCCAATCTACTTGCACTAGCAGTAGTGTATCCGACCACTGTCGCCCTTGCCGCGAACAGGGTATGGGTTCAGCCGTCTTTACCCGCCAGCCGGGCGCGGAAAGCAGGCGTGGCTCCAAGCCAATTGCTGCTCTAGGTGGGGCCAATCAAAGCCGGGGCCGGGGTCGCGTTTGCGCCCCGGTGCAATGTGTTCATGGCCCGCAATATGGGCCACGGGGTAGTGTTGGGCCAGATCAGTACAGAGTTGCACTAGCGTGGCGTACTGTGCTGGGGTAAAGGTGTCGCCCTCTAGCCCCTCCAGCTCAATGCCAATCGAGTCGTCATTGCACTGCACCCGCCCCCGGTAGCACGAAACCCCGGCGTGCCAAGCGCGTTGGCCCACATCGACAAACTGCCACAAGACCCCATCGCGCCGAATGAAAAAATGCGCCGACACTTGCAGCCCGCGAATGCTCTGAAAGTAGGGGTGCGCTTCCCAATCGAGGGTATTGGTAAACAAGGCTGCTACGGCATCACCGCCATACTGGCCCGGTGGCAGGCTAATGGAATGCAGCACGATCAGGTCGATCAGCGCCCCCGCCGGGCGCGGGCCAAAATTGGGTGAATCGCGGCGTACCGCAGCGCGGTGCCAGCCGCCTTGCCACCTGTCGTCGTTCATTGGCCTGCTGGAGGCCTCTGCGCTCTCAGCCATGTGGGGTGTCGGTACAAGGGGTGGGTTCTGCGGCGTCGGTGTCATGGGGCACGGTAATGTTCAGCCGGGCAATGCGGTAACGTATTTGGCGCAGGCTAATGCCCAGCCTAGCCGCCGCCACCGTGCGATTAAAGTTCACTTCATGCAGAGCACGCACCAAAATATCGCGCTCTTGCTGGTCTAGCCAAGTTTGCAGATCGTTGGGCAAGCTGCTGCTAGGGGCTAAGACCAGATTGGGGGAGGACAAGGCCGGGGCGGTGCTGGCGATGGGGGCCAACTCTAGCGCTTCTTCTACTTGCAGGCTATCGCCATCGCTCAGGGCGACAGCGCGGTGCAGCAGGTTTTCTAGCTCGCGCACATTGCCCGTGAGCGGATGCCGTGCCAGCACCGCTAGGGACTGTGGCGTTAAGGCTGGCACGGGAAGCCCAGACTCTTGGGCGATGCGCGCCAGCAAGGTTTGGCACAAGGCGGGCAAATCCTCGCGGCGCTCGCGCAGCGGCGGAATGACAATTTCAATCACATTGAGCCGGTAGTACAAATCTTGGCGAAAGCACCCGGTTTGCACATCAGCGGCCAAATCACGGTGCGTGGCACTGACAATGCGCACATCCACCGCTTCTTCTTGGGTGCTGCCCAAAGGGCGCACGCTGCGCTCTTGGATGGCGCGCAGCAGCTTGGACTGCATGGCCAGTGGCAAATCACCAATCTCGTCCAAAAACAGCGTGCCGCCCTGCGCTGCCTGAAAATATCCAGGGCGGTCTTGCGCCGCACCGGTGTAAGAGCCTTTGCGGGCCCCAAAAAATTCGGCTTCTAGCAGGTTCTCTGGAATAGCACCACAGTTGACTGCCACCAGCGGCCCGCCCGCACGCTGGCTGCTGGCGTGTAAGGCTTGGGCCACCAGCTCTTTGCCAGTGCCGGACTCGCCGCGCACCAGTACCGGGGCCATGCTGCGCGCCACCTTGAGCACGCGCTGCTTGACATTGCGCATGGCGGCAGAATCGCCCACCAAACGCTCTAGTGCCCCATTGACGTCCTCCAACAAGGCGGGACATTGTCCCGATCGTCCCTCTAGCGGTTTAGGCGGGCTGCTGCGCGGCGGTGGCACACCGCCCGTACCCTGCACCGCCGAAGCCACTACCGAGCGAAACTGCTTGAGATCGACCGGCTTGGTCAAGTAGTCAAAGGCACCACAACGCAGGGCTTCGACGGCGTTTTCTGCCGAACCATAGGCCGTCATAACGACGCAGCGTTCGCGCCGCTGCTGGTCGCGCAAGTGCTGTAGCAGTTCTAGGCCAAAACCATCGGGCAGGCGCATGTCGGTAATCACCACATCAAAGCGCAGCGCCTGCAACTGCTGGCGGGCCTCCTGTACGCTGGCTGCGGTCTCGACCCGGTAGCCCGCTCGCAGCAACGTCAGCTCGTACAGGGTACGCAGATCGGGTTCATCGTCCACAACCAGAATCGAGGCGGCAGGAGCGTTCATGGGGATGCGGGGCCTTTAAACGACAGGTTGGTGATTGAACACGGTGGCAGTGCGCTCTTTGCGCGCCGCCTGACGGAAATTGACGGTAAAGGCATTGCCTTCCATCATGCCGCGTGCAGTTGGGCGCTGCAAGCGCTGGTAGCTGATGGAGGCACCGTGGCGCTCGCACAACTCGCGGCAAATATACAAACCCAGCCCGCTAGAGCGGCTCTCGGAGGAGAAGAAAGGCTCAAACAAGTGGCGCTCTACCGATTGGTCTAATGGTGCACCATCGCTCCAGACCTGCACACTGACTTGGCGGGCCGCATTGCTGCGGGTGAGCAGTTGCAGGGCATCGGGGGCGGTGCTCATGTAGCGCAAGGCATTGTCCAGCAAATTGACCAGCACCCGGCGCAGATGCTCGGCGTCAAACTCTACCAAGGCGTTGTCGGCCTGCAAGGCCAGCACCGCCAAGCGCCGGGCTGGGTCGTGCCCCTGCCAGTCGCGCCAAATCTGTGCCACCACCTCATCGAGCGCCAGCGTGGCCGCTGGGGTGTAGGCAATCTGGCTTTGCACGCGGGCAATATCGAGTACATCTTCGGCAATGCGGGCCAAGCGCTCGGCATTTTGCTGCACCATCTGCGTCAGGCGCTTTTGCAAAGGATCATGCAACTCCTCATCCAACAAGGCATTGGCCTGCACAATGGCAGCCAATGGATTGCGAATCTCATGGGCCACGGCAGCCGACATGCGCCCCATCGCGGCCAGTTTTTCGGTGCGCAAATGGGCCTCTAACTCGCGCAGATCGTGCAAGAACATCACGCACAGGCGCTGCTCCCAGTCTTCCGTGGCCGTGTGCAAGGGCGTCAGCCAGCAGCGCACATGCAGCCCCACCGGGCTGTGACCGGGCGAGAGCAGGGTGGCATCAGCCGTTTGGGCCAACCCTTGGACAAAAGTGCGCTGGGCCAACAGGCACAGCGGCTGCCAAGCAGCCTCTTGCAGCAAAGAGAACGGCGGCAACAGGTCTGGCACATGGCAAAGCAAGCGCAACGCCGCCGGATTAGCCATACGCACCATGTTGCCTTGATCGACCACCAGCACACCATCGTTGAGGTTTTCGATCACCAAGGTACTGACTTGGCGCTGCATTTGCGCTGCACGCCGGTTGTGCTGGGCCGCTTGGCTTTCGCGCACCAGCCGGGTCGAGAGCTGATGCACCAAAAACGCCACAATAAAGTAGCCCGTGCCCGTCAATGCTGCTTGCAAATAGCGCGGTGCCGAATCACCACCGCTGTACTGCCCCTGCCACCACGCCCAGCCCAATAGCAGCAAAGTGGCCGCTGCGGTAGTCCCCCAAGCCAGCATCAAGGTGCCCAGCACCGCCCCCATCAGAATGGGCAGCCCCAGCAGGGCGGTAAAGTTCATGCTGCCCGTGTGCAGCCATTGCAGCAGCCCCACAGCCAGCAAATCCACCCCTATCGACGGTAACCACTGCGGCCCAGCCTGCGGCGCTGGCGGGGCATGACGCCCCAGCACACGCAGCAGCAGCGTGGCCAACAAATACACCAGTGGCACCGCCAGCATCCAAGGATTGACCTGCTGACTAAACACCTGACCAATGGCTTGCAACAACAACAAGGCCAGCGCCACCATCACCCGCCCGGTCAGAAACCCATGCCACAGGCGTAAAAAGGGCAAATCTTCCGGGGTCGGAGAAAACGGCGGACGGGTATCCTGAAGAATGTTACGAGACCACATCACTGTGCTGGTGCTCAGGGCTACAGTAGTAGCGTATGCCCTGCGTTAAAGCCTCACTGCGTGGCAAATGCAGGCCACAGTGGGCGCAAGTGACCATCTCTTGCGGTGCAGGGTTAGGCACCGGATCGGGGGCCTTCGTGCGCATTTGCGCCCGCCGCCCGCTGCGCCACCAGCCATAGCCCAGCACTAACACGATCAGCAACACCAAGTATTTCATGCGCCA
>JAIESZ010000133.1 GCA_019745615.1 Burkholderiaceae bacterium | reverse complement strand
AGTTCAGGCACATCGGGGTTTTTCTTCTGCGGCATGATCGAGCTGCCGGTAGTAAAGCGGTCGGCAATTTTGATAAAACCAAAGTTTTGGCTCATCCAGATGATGAGTTCTTCTGATAGGCGGCTGATGTGTACCATGCACAGGCTGGCAGCGGCGGTGAACTCGATGGCAAAGTCGCGGTCGCTCACGGCGTCTAGGCTGTTTTGGCACACGCCTTCCATGCCCAGTGTGCGGGCCACGCGCTCGCGGTCGAGCGGGTAGGTGGTGCCCGCCAGTGCAGCGCTGCCCAGTGGCAACACATTGGTGCGCTTGCGCACATCTGCCATGCGCTCGGCATCGCGGGCAAACATCTCGACATAGGCCAGCAGGTGGTGGGCAAAGCTCACGGGCTGGGCCACTTGCAGGTGGGTAAAGCCGGGCAAAATCACGTCGGTGTTTTGGGCGGCCACTTCTACCAGCGCCTTTTGCAGTTCGGTCAGCAGGCCGCCAATCAGGTCGATCTCGCTGCGCAGCCACAGGCGCACATCGGTAGCTACTTGGTCGTTGCGGCTGCGGCCTGTGTGCAGGCGTTTGCCCGCATCGCCCACCAGTTGCGTCAGGCGGGCTTCGATGTTCAGGTGCACGTCTTCTAAGTCCAGTTTCCATTCAAACTGACCGGACTCAATTTCTTGGCTGATTTGTGCCATACCGCGCTCGATGGCAGCGTGGTCGGCTGGGGCGATGATGCCTTGTGCGGCCAGCATTTCAGCGTGCGCCAAGCTGCCTGTGATGTCAGCTTGCCACAGGCGCTTGTCAAAGAAAACGCTAGAGGTGTAGCGCTTGACCAAATCGCTCATGGGTTCAGAAAACAGCGCTGACCAAGCCTGTGCTTTGGTGTCGAGTTGGTTGTGTGAGGGAGGGGTAGCTTGGCTGGTGGGCATGGGAGGGCAATAATCCGGTGAAACAGACACCCGGAACACCCGGATGCCGCAATGCAGAAGCCGCGAATTTTATCGACCCCGCTCCACCGGCCCGATGCCATCGCTACACAGCCGCAAGGGCGGGTGGAGATTCGGCGCGTGCTGGTCTTTGATGCCTGCCATGCCGGTGTGGTGTTGCGGGCGGTGCTGTTTGTCGAAACCGTGGTTGGGGTGGGGGCCTTGTTTGGCAGCCAGAGTGCGCTAGAGTGGTTGGCTCGGCTGGCGCTGCTCACCGGGGCGGTGCTGCCCGCCACGCTGGCTTGGCTGCTCACTGCCTGTAGCTTGAAACAGCGCCTGCAAGGCTTGGGCGTGGCGGGCCAACTGGCCGCCGGGGTGCTGCTGGGGGCGCTGGCGGGCTTGTATGCTTGCACTATTCTGGCGTGGATGGATGCGGTGCAGCCCGTGCCGTGGCTGGCCAGTGCTGCCAGCGGTGCCCTATTGGCCGCCATGCTGGTGGTGGCTTTGGTGCTGCGGGCGCAGGCCCGCACCCCAGCCGCCACTACCGCCCGCCTGACCGAATTGCAATCGCGCATCCGGCCCCATTTTTTGTTCAATACCCTCAACAGTGCCATTGCCTTGGTGCGCGATGAACCGGCCAAGGCCGAGGCGCTGCTGGAAGACCTGAGCGACCTGTTTCGCAGTGCGCTGACTGAGCAGGGTGAGTCTGTGACGCTCGAAGAAGAAATCACCCTCGCCCGGCGTTATCTAGCCATTGAGCAGGTGCGCTTTGGCGAGCGCTTGCAAGTGCAATGGCGTCTGGATCCGCGTGCCGATGCCGCCTTGTTGCCGCCGCTGTTGTTGCAGCCGCTGGTAGAAAACGCCGTCAAACATGGCGTCGAGCCTTGTGCGCGGGGCGGAAAATTGCGCGTCTGTACCGAGCTGCGGGGCCGCCGGGTGGTGGTGCGTATTACCAACACCCTGCCGGTGGCCGATAAATGGGGGGCAACTGTGGGCACCAAGGGCCACGGCATTGCCTTGGCCAATGTGCGCGCCCGGCTGCTGTTGCTGCATGATGTGCAGTGTGATTTTAGGGCGGGCGTTCACGGCGATGTTTACGAAGTGCGTATCACCCTGCCTGCCCCTGCTCTTGCCTGATACCGCCATGAACATCCTGATCGTTGACGATGAACCGCTGGCCCGCAGCCGTTTGCACACCCTGCTGGCCGAAGGGGGTGCCCACCAGCTGGCCGAGGCTGCCACCGCCCATGAAGCCTTGGCTTTGCTGGCAGCGGGCAACGGGCCAACCTTTGATGTGCTGCTGCTCGATATCCACCTGCCCGGCCAAGATGGCCTGGAACTGGCCCGGCATTTGCGCACCTTGGCCCATGCCCCAGCCGTGGTGTTTGTCACGGCGCATACCGAACATGCCCTGAGTGCCTTTGAGCTGGATGCTGTGGACTACCTGACCAAACCGGTGCGCCGTGAACGACTGCAACAGGCACTGGCTAAAGTGGGGCGGGTGCTGGCCGCACCGCCTACGCTGGGTCTAGAGCCTGCCGTGGGCGAGGTGCTGCTGATCCAAGATCGGGGCCGCACCGAGCGCGTGCCCTTGGCCGAAGTGCTGTATTGCAAAGCAGAACTCAAATACGTCACCGTGTGTACCGCCACGCACAGCTATGTGCTTGATGATGCTTTAAGTGACTTAGAGGCCCGTTATGGCGCGCATTGGGTGCGTATCCACCGCAATGCCTTGGTGGCCCGCCATGCCATCCGGGCGCTAGAAAAACACCGCGATCCGCAAGAGGGCGAAGTCTGGGCAGTGCGCCTGCATGGGCTGGCGCAGTGGCTGACGGTATCGCGGCGGCAGGTGCCGGTAGTGCGTGAAGCCCTGATGGCCTAAAGGCCTGCCCGCCCGTTTAGCGCGTACTGCCACTGCTGGCTCGGATGGCCGCCAGCATGGCTGGATCAATCCAAGCGCTCGCTTGCCGATAGACCGGGGCCAGTGTGGTGCGCCACAGCGCCAGCTCTGGGGCCGTAGGCTCATGCACGGCGAGTTTGCCGCTGGCTTTGAGCAGATCCAGCGCCCGTTGGTTTTCTGCCTCGGCAATGCTGTTGGCATATTGCGTAGCCTCGCGCAAAGCCAAGCGCAGGGCTTCGCGAATATCAGCGGGTAGCTTGTCCCAAAATTGCCGGTTCACCAGTACCACAGACGCCAGATAGCCATGCCGGGTCACACTCAAATGGCTTTGTACATCGTGCAAGTGCTGGCTGTAGATATTGGCGGGCACGTTTTCTTGACCATCAAGCTGGCCTGAGCGCAGCGCTTCATACACATTAGCCAGTGGGCGGATGGATACATCGGCACCCAGTGTTTTCATCTGTGACACCAAAATCCGCGACGATTGAATTCGTATTTTGACACCACGAAAGTCCGCCGGACTCAGTAGTGGCCGGTTGGCAGTAAACACCTTAAAACCGTTGTCCCAAAACGCCAGCCCTTGCAAGCCACTGGGTTCCAAGCGCCGCAGCAGGGTGGCTCCTACCGGGCCATCCACAGCGGCCCGAAAGGCCGCATGGTCTTTGAATAAAAACGGTAAATCAAAGATTTCAAAATCTCTGCCGCCCACAGTAGCCAGCTTAGACGGCGAGGTGGCCAGCATCTGTACAGCACCAATTTGCAGGGCCTGTAATTCTTCCCGGTCTTTGTACAGTGTGCTGTCGGGGTAGACCTCCACGCGCACCCGGCCTGCGGTGCGCGCCTCGGCCAGTTCTTTAAATTTCAGCGCTGCTTTGCCTTTGGCAGTATCGGCCCCCACCACATGGCTGAATTGGATCACGATGGGGTCATGGGCCGTTTGTGCTTGGGCCGTGCTGTAGGCCAAGGGCCAGCCGCCCGCCACGGCCAGCGGCAGTACGCTGGCAAAGCACCGGCGCGTCAAAGCGGGGGTGGAGTCTGAAAAGGGGCGGGTGCTGCGCATGATCTTGTCTGGTCAATCCTAGAATGCACGGATGCTAGCCGCTCACCTCCCCACCCCATTTCGTCCTATGGTGAGGGCGTCTTTTGTGAAACGCAACTATTGGTTGTTGCCCAGCTTGTTGGCGCTGGTGTTTGTGCTGATGGTTGGAGCTTGGGCATCGGTCAATGATGCGACTGAACAGCGCGCCTTTGCCCAAACCTTGGCCTCTGATGCCGCCAGTGTAGAAGCTCAGATCGTGGCCCGCTTAGAGGTGGAGCGGGCGCGCTTGCGTGATATCGCCCG
>JAIESZ010000109.1 GCA_019745615.1 Burkholderiaceae bacterium | reverse complement strand
GCTTGGGCCGCCAGCGGGCAGGTGATCCCAGCCTTGTTGCAGCGCTTGCAAGCCGAGCCTTTTTTGCACCAGCCGCCACCCAAGAGCACAGGCCGTGACCTGTTCAATCTGGATTGGCTGGCGGCAAAACTCGAAGGCTATGCCGATTTAGCACCACAGGACGTACAGGCCACTTTGACCGAGTTCACGGCCTTGGTCTGCGCGGCCAGCGCCCAAAGCCACGGCCCGCACAGTGATTTGCTGCTGGTGTGCGGTGGTGGAGCATTTAACCAACACCTGATGGCGCGCCTCCAAGCGCTCTTGCCCACCCTGAAAGTGCAAGCCAGCGACAGCTACGGGCTACCCGCCCAACAGGTAGAGGCCGCTGCCTTTGCTTGGCTGGCCCGCCAAGCGCTGCTGGGGGCACCCGGCAATCTGCCCAGCGTGACCGGTGCGCGTGGCGCGCGGGTGCTGGGGGCCATTTATCCGGCCTGAAGGGCCGCCAAGTCAAACGGCTGGCCGCGCTCTTGCGCCAGCCACTCTAGCACTGGGTAGGCACCGGGCAACACGGGACGCACTTGCAGCGGTAGCTGTTGCCAAGCCATTTGCTGGCCTTCGCGCATTTCAAAATCGCCCGTCCAATCCCACACTTTGCACCAGTGCAAACGCACCAGAGCATGGGGATAGTCGTGTTCCGTCACTTTCCAGACTTCAGCCGGGCCTATGGTGATACCCAATTCTTCTATCAATTCGCGGCGCAGGGCTTGCTCTACGGTTTCACCAGCTTCGATTTTGCCGCCCGGAAACTCCCAGTAGCCCGCATAGGCTTTGCCCGGAGGCCGGGTGGAGAGCAACAGCGCACCATCGGGGCGCAGCAGCACGCCTACGGCCACCTCGGTGTGTTGGCGTGCAGGGGTGGTATGGGGGTTGGCATCGCTCACGGCAAGGCTTTCGACAAACAGTTAAATGGTGCTGGATTCGGCCAGCCCTGCCACATCAGCAATACCTGCCGGGCTGGTGCTTTGCGCTTCTGTGCGCCCGGCATAGTCGCGGGCAAACTGGTAGGCCACGCGGCCACTGCGCGAGCCACGCTCCAATGCCCAAATCAGTGCTTCGGGGCGTGCAGCGGCAATGGCAGCGGCATCCAAACCCAAGGCTGAGAGCCACTGCGCCACAATGGCCAGATATTCTTCTTGGCTGAACGGGTAAAAACTCACCCACAGGCCAAAGCGTTCAGACAGGGAGATTTTTTCTTCGACGCCTTCGCCCGGATGCACTTCGCCATCGGCGGTGTGCTGGTAGCTCAGGTTCTCAGACATGTATTCAGGCAACAGGTGCCGCCGGTTGCTGGTGGCATAGATCAGCACATTGGGCGTGGCCGCTGCCACCGAGCCATCCAAAATAGATTTCAGCGCCTTGTAGCCCGGCTCGCCATCCTCAAAGCTCAAATCGTCACAGAAGATGATGAACTTTTCAGGACGGTTGCAAACCACATCGACAATATCGGGCAAATCGACCAGATCGGCCTTATCCACCTCAATCAGGCGCAGACCCTGCGCTGCAAAGGCATTCAGGCAGGCTTTAATCAGCGAGGATTTGCCCGTGCCGCGTGCGCCCGTCAACAGCACATTGTTGGCGGTGCGGCCCGTCACAAACTGCCGGGTGTTGCGCTCGATCTTTTCCTTTTGCACGTCAATTTCTTTTAACTCGTGCAGCGCCATGCCACTGACATGGCGCACCGGCTCCAGCGTGGCATGACCACTGCTGCGCTTGCGGTAACGCCACGCCACAGCCACCGACCAGTCGGGTGGAGCCGACAACGGCTGGGGCAGCACGGTTTCAATGCGTGCCAGCAGTTGCTCGGCACGGGCCATCAAGGTATCGAAAGGAGAAGTCATAGCAGCAGGCACCCGGCAAAGCCGAAGCGATCAGGAGCGGTAATCGGCGTTGATGGTGACGTATTCGTGGCTGAAGTCGCAAGTCCAAACGGTGTCTTGCGCCTCGCCCCGGCCCAGCAGCACACGCACGGTGATTTCTTGTTGCTTCATCACGCGCTGGCCGTCTTCTTCTTGGTAGGCAGGGTTGCGGCCACCCTTGATAGCGACATGCACATCGTCCAAATACAAGTCGATGCCGGTTTGATCGAGGTCTTCAATGCCCGCATAGCCCACAGCCGCCAAAATGCGGCCCAAGTTTGGGTCGCTGGCGTAGAAGGCGGTTTTAACCAGCGGCGAGTGGGCAATGGCGTAGGCCACTTGGCGGCACTCTGCGCCAGTTTTGCCCCCCTCCACGCGCACGGTGATGAATTTGGTGGCACCTTCACCATCGCGCACAATGGCTTGGGCCAGCTTTTGCGCCACGTCGAGCAGGGCGGCTTGCAGGGCTTGACCTTCGGCGCTCTCCAAGCTGGTGATGACGGCGTTGCCCGCTTGGTGCGTAGCTACCAGCACAAACGAGTCATTGGTGGAGGTATCGCCATCAATAGTGACACGGTTGAACGAGCCATCGGCCAAGGCTTTCACCAAGGGCTGCACCAGCGCCGGGTCAATGGCCGCATCGGTGGCCAAAAAGCCCAGCATGGTAGCCATGTTGGGGCGGATCATGCCCGCACCCTTGCTGATGCCGGTGATGGTGATGGTTTTGCCACCAATTTCTACCTGACGGCTGTAGGCCTTGGGCAGGGTGTCGGTGGTCATGATGCCTTCGGCAGCACGGCCCCAGTGGGCGGCTTGGGCATCGGCCAAAGCGGCAGGCAAGGCGGCGGTGATGCGCTCCACCGGCAGCTGCTCCATGATGACGCCAGTAGAAAACGGCAGGATTTGCGCCGCTGCCACGCCCAGTTGTGCTGCCAGTGCGGCGCAGGTGGCACGGGCATTGTCTAGCCCTTGTACGCCAGTGCCCGCATTGGCGTTGCCAGTGTTAATCACCATCGCACGGATGCCTTGGCCCGCAGCCAGATGCTCGCGGCTGACCTGCACCGGTGCCGCACAAAAACGGTTTTGGGTGAACACACCGGCCACGCTAGCGCCTTCATCGAGCAAAAACACGGTCAGGTCTTTGCGATTGACCTTGCGTACACCAGCTTCGGTGACGCCAATGCGCACACCGGCCACCGGCAGCAGATCACAGGCCACAGGGGCAGACAAATTCACGGGCATAGGGAGCTTCCTGAATGAAATCGAAACAAGCCAAAAGAGGGGAGGCCAAGCCCACAGGGGCTGAAACCTGCGCTATTGTGCAGCGGTTTTTTGACAGTGCTGGCGTGGAGGCCACTGCGCTTGGGTGGACGACATCACCTCCGTGCGCATTGCCAGCGGCTGGCTTGACCTTCTACAACGCCCAGCGGCTGCATTCAACTCTGGGTTATGTTCCCACCAACGAGTTTGAACAACTTCGCACGACCACTTTCCCGCCAACCCACTGACACAGTTCACTTTCGCGCAAGTACACAAACCGTAGCCACAAAATTGGAGGGTAATAATGTTGCTTTGCTCAAAATTTAAGCAGCTACAATCCTGCCTCCTTTTTCAGCAGTTGCTGCCTGCCCTCTCTTGCCTTGCACCATGCACATTGGCCCCATCCCTCTGGAAAACCGTTTGTTTGCTGCCCCAATGGCGGGCGTGACCGACCGGCCCTTCCGCCAGCTTTGCCGCGCTTTGGGGGCAGGCTATGCGGTCAGTGAGATGGTGACTTCGCGCAAAGACCTGTGGAACAGCCTCAAAACCTCGCGCCGCGCCAACCACGACGGCGAACCCGGCCCAATTGCCGTACAAATTGCAGGCACCGATGCCGCCATGATGGCCGAAGCCGCCGTCTATAACATCGACCGGGGCGCACAAATCATCGACATCAACATGGGCTGCCCAGCCAAAAAAGTGTGCAACAAATGGGCTGGCTCGGCGCTGATGCAAAACGAAGCCTTGGCGGTAGAGATTGCCGCCGCTGTGGTGCAGGCGTGTCTGCCGCATGGCGTGCCCGTCACGCTCAAAATGCGTACCGGCTGGTGCCAGCAGCACAAAAATGCGGTGGCGCTGGCGCGCCAGTTTGAAGCCGTGGGCATCCAAATGCTCACCGTGCATGGCCGCACCCGCGAGCAGGGCTACAAAGGCCAAGCCGAATACGACACCATCGCCGCCGTCAAGCAGGCGGTGCAAGTGCCCGTGGTAGCCAATGG
>JAIESZ010000054.1 GCA_019745615.1 Burkholderiaceae bacterium | reverse complement strand
AGCCTTTCCAGAGGCCGAAATGATTTATGAGCGCAATATGGAAGTGTTGCGCAAGCTGGGGCCAGAGGGCTGGAAAGCCTTAGATGTGGGCGCACGCTGTCCGATGCAGCACGACCAGCCTAGTAGTGACAAGGACAAAGCATGAGCAAGCCACAGGCCCGCAGCCCACGGCAGGTGGTTGCCCCCAAAGCCAGCGCCGAGGCGGCGGTGTTGCAAGAGTTGCGGCCCGGCCAGTCGGTGGAGTTGCTCAAAGAGCTGCATATCCTGACGCGCGAAGGCAAGCTGAACCAAGATTCGCGGCGCAAGCTCAAACAGGTGTACCACCTGTTTCAATTTATTGAGCCGCTGTTGCAAGACTTTTCGCAGAACGACCATGCGCCCACGCTGGCCGATCATGGCGCGGGCAAGTCGTATCTAGGTTTTATTCTGTACGATTTGTATTTCAAGGCGCTGGGGCGCGGCCATATCTACGGTATTGAGTGGCGGGCCGAGTTGGTAGAAAAATCCCGCCTATTGGCCCAGCGGCTGGGGTTTGAGCGCATGTCGTTCCTCAACCTGTCGGTGGCCGATAGCACCGATGCCGCAGAACTGCCCGAACGCATCGACATAGTCACGGCCTTGCACGCGTGCGATACGGCCACTGATGATGCCATTGCCTTTGGCCTGCAAAAGAAGGCGCGGGCGATGGTGCTAGTGCCTTGTTGTCAGGCCGAGGTGGCCGCTTGCTTGCGCCAAGGCAAGGCGCTGCAACTAACGCGCACGCCACTGGCCGAGCTGTGGCGGCACCCGCTGCACACACGCGAGTTGGGCAGCCAAATCACCAATGTGCTGCGCTGCCTACACCTTGAGGCCAGTGGCTACCAAGTCACTGTGACTGAGCTGGTAGGCTGGGAGCACAGTATGAAAAACGAGCTCATCATTGCCCGCTATACCGGGCAAAAAAAGCGCAGTGCCGCCGAGCGGCTGCGGGCCATTTTGCAAGAGTTTGGATTAGAACAGGGGCTGGGAGTGCGCTTTGGGGTGGAATAATCGGGGTCAGATTCCCATTATTCTGACCCCTTCATGGCCCGCCTACCCCGCCTGACTCTGCCGGACTACCCGCACCACATCATCCAGCGCGGCAACAACCGTCAGCCGATCTTTATCGACCGGCAAGATTTTGAGCGCATGTTGGCTTTGCTGGCCGATAGCGCCCGGCAATGTGCGGTGGCTCTGCATGCCTATGTGTTGATGGATAACCATTTTCACCTGCTGGCCACGCCCACCACTGCTGAGGCACTGCCCAAAATGATGCAGGCGGTGGGCCGCAGTTATGTGCGCTACTTTAATCATCGGCATGGTCGCAGTGGCACGCTATGGGAAGGCCGCTACCGCGCTACGCTGATTGAGTCGGAACGGTATTTGCTTGCCTGCATGGCGTATATCGATTTGAACCCGGTGCGTGCAGGCATGGTGGCGCAGCCTGCTGATTGGCCTTGGTCTAGTCACAACCATTACACAGGGCTGCGCCAAGATAAGCTGGTCACGGCACATCCTCTGTATTGGCTGCTGGGCAACACCCCATTTGCCCGCGAGGCGGCCTACAGTGCCTTGGTGCAGGCGGGGTTAGATGCCGATACGCAAGCTGCCTTGAGCGATGCGGCCCTGAAGGGCTGGGCCTTGGGCAGCGAGCACTTTGTGGCGCAGTTGCAAAAAAAGTCGCCGCGTCGTGTGACCAAAGCTCAGCCAGGCCGACCGCGCCTATCGGCCAGGCCAACCTTAGCAGACGGCACAAAGTAACGCCAAAAATCCTATAAAACCAAAGAGTAGTGCTATGGTATTTGATACGTCCCCAAATAAATAAGAACTGTCGTTTTTTTTTAATAATTAGAATCTGACCCCAATTAAAGTGCTTGCATGGTTTTGCTGCATTGCACTACCCTACACACCCCTGCCAAAATAATGAGGAATGCGCCCAATGACTACGGCTGCCGAAATCCAGCATCTGCAACAACACGGTTTGTACTCATCGGCCCAAGAGCACGACGCCTGCGGCCTCGGCTTTGTGGCCCATATCAAGGGCATTAAGCGGCACGACATCGTGACCCAAGCCCTGAAGATTCTGGAAAACATTGACCACCGTGGTGCCGTGGGTGCCGACCCGCTCATGGGCGATGGTGCCGGTATCCTGATCCAAATCCCTGACCAGCTCTACCGCGAAGAGATGGCCAAGCAAGGCGTCACGCTGCCCCCCGCTGGCGAATACGGCGTGGGCATGATCTTCCTGCCCAAAGAGCACGCCAGCCGTCTGGCCTGTGAGCAGGAGATGGAGCGCGCCATCAAGGCCGAAGGCCAAGTGCTGTTGGGTTGGCGCGATGTGCCGGTCAATTTGGACATGCCCATGTCCCCCACCGTGCGCGAAAAAGAACCGCTGCTGCGCCAAATCTTTATTGGCCGCGGTAATGACGTCATCGTCCAAGACGCGTTAGAGCGCAAGCTGTTTGTCATCCGCAAAACGGCCAGCGCTGCCATCCAAGCCCTGCAATTGCAACACAGCAAGGAATACTACGTTCCCAGCATGAGCAGCCGCACCGTGGTCTATAAGGGCCTGCTGCTGGCCGACCAAGTGGGCGTGTATTACAAAGATTTGGCCGACGAGCGTTGCGTCTCGGCCATTGGGTTGGTACACCAGCGCTTTTCTACCAACACCTTCCCTGAGTGGCCGCTGGCCCACCCCTACCGCTATGTGGCCCACAACGGTGAAATCAACACCGTGCGCGGCAACTACAACTGGATGTTGGCCCGCGAAGGCGTGATGGCATCGCCCGTGCTGGCCGAAGACCTGAAAAAGCTCTATCCCATCAGCTTTGCTGGTCAGTCCGACACCGCCACTTTCGACAACTGCCTCGAACTGCTGACCATGGCGGGTTACCCCATCAGCCAAGCGGTCATGATGATGATTCCCGAACCCTGGGAACAGCACGAATCCATGGATGAGCGCCGCCGCGCCTTCTATGAATACCATGCCGCCATGATGGAGCCTTGGGACGGCCCAGCCTCCATCGTCTTTACCGATGGCCGCCAAATTGGTGCCACGCTAGACCGCAATGGCCTGCGCCCCTCGCGTTTCTGCATCACCGATGACGATCTGGTCATCTTGGGCTCTGAAGCGGGCGTGCTGCCAGTGCCCGACAGCAAAATCGTGCGCAAGTGGCGCTTGCAACCGGGCAAAATGCTGCTGATTGACTTGGAGCAAGGCCGCCTGATTGAAGACGATGAGCTCAAAGCCAACATTGTCAACACCAAGCCCTACAAGCAGTGGATTGAGAACCTGCGCATCAAGCTCGACGCCTTAGAGGCCTCCGCTGACGTGCAACCCACCGCCTCCGAGCTGGCTCTGCTGGATCGCCAGCAAGCCTTTGGCTTTACCCAAGAAGACATCAAGTTCTTGCTGGCCCCCATGGCCCAGAACGGCGAAGAAGCCACCGGCTCGATGGGCAACGATAGCCCGTTGGCTGTGTTGTCGGACAAAAACAAGCCGCTGTACAACTACTTCCGCCAGATGTTCGCGCAAGTGACGAATCCGCCGATCGACCCGATCCGCGAGGCCATCGTCATGTCGCTCAACAGCTTCATTGGCCCCAAGCCCAATCTGCTGGACATCAACCAAGTCAACCCACCGATGCGCCTCGAAGTGAGCCAGCCGGTGCTGGACTTTGCAGGCATGGCCAAGCTGCGCGATATCGAAAAATACACGCACGGCAAGTTCAAGAGCGCCACCATCGACATCACCTACCCGCTGGACTGGGGCAAGCAAGGCGTAGAAGCCAAGCTGGCCTCGTTGTGCGCGCAAGCCGTCGATGAGATCAAGGGCGGTGCCAACATCCTCATCATCAGCGACCGCAAGCTCTCGGCGACGCAAGTGGCTATTCCAGCCCTGCTGGCCCTGTCGGCCATCCACCAACACTTGGTGCGTGCGGGCCTGCGCACCAGCGCTGGCTTGGTGGTAGAAACCGGCACCGCGCGTGAAGTACATCACTTTGCCGTGCTGGCTGGTTATGGCGCTGAAGCCGTCCATCCCTATCTGGCGATGGAAACGCTGGCCGAGCTGCACCAAGAGTTGGGTGGCGAT
>JAIESZ010000241.1 GCA_019745615.1 Burkholderiaceae bacterium | reverse complement strand
TTGATGAACGCCCCCTTACAACCCGATCTGGCCAGCCTGCCGCCCGCAGCCCCTATCCAGCAACTGCACCACTACGCCTACAAATCGCGGGATGCCGAAGAAACGCGCCATTTCTACGAAGACATCCTCGGGTTGCCGCTGTACCACATCATCCAGAGTGACTATGTGCCGTCCACGGGCGAATACTGCCCCTACACGCACTTCTTTTTCCGCTTGCAAGATGGCTCGTTCATCGCCTTTTTTGACATTGGCGACGATGTCAAACCCGAACCTTCGCCCAACACGCCACTGTGGATCAACCACATTGCCTTCCGCGTCAACAGCGTGCAAGAGCTAGAAAACACCAAGGCCCGCCTAGAGGCACATGGCATTGAGGTGCTGGGCGTCACCGACCACCACATCTTCAAGAGCATCTACTTCTTTGATCCCAACGGCATCCGTTTGGAACTGGCCGCCCAAGTGGCCGATGCCGACCAGATGGAAAAAGATAGCCAAGTGGCCCACGAGCGCCTGAACGCTTGGACGGCACGCAAAGAACAATGGCGCAAAGAACGCGCCGAAGGCAAGGTAAACACCCTGCTCAAGCCTGAGACCAACGACCGCCCCGAATTCGTGCCCCAGCAGGCTTAAAACCTCAGCGGCAAGTAAGCAAGGCAGGCCGGTAGAATTAGCTCCCATTCCGTCACCTGCCAACCCGACGGCATCCCCAGTGGATGCCGTTGTCATTTCTGAGATGCCCCCGATGAGCGACACCCTCTCCCAACCCGGCCTTGCCAGTCTGTCCAAATCGTTTGAACCCGCCGCGCTGGAAGCCCAGTGGGGCCCTGAGTGGGAAACTCGCGGCTACGGTGCCGCCGGTGTGCGCGGCACGGGCCAAGCAGACGCCAGCCAACCCGCCTTTTCCATCCAGTTGCCACCGCCCAATGTGACCGGCACGCTGCACATGGGCCATGCGTTCAACCAGACCATCATGGACAGTTTGACACGCTACCACCGCATGAAAGGCCACAACACGGCTTGGATTCCGGGCACCGACCACGCCGGTATTGCCACGCAAATTGTGGTGGAGCGCCAACTGCAAGAGCAGGGCATCAGCCGCCACGATATGGGTGCCACACCCTTTGAAGCGCGCAAGAACTTTGTCTCCAAAGTCTGGGAGTGGAAAGAAAAGAGCGGCAACACCATCACCACGCAAATGCGCCGCATGGGCGACAGCGTCGATTGGAGCCGCGAATACTTCACTATGGACGACAAGCTGTCCAAAGTGGTCAGCGAGACTTTTGTGCGCCTGTACCAACAGGGTTTGATCTACCGGGGCAAGCGGCTGGTCAATTGGGATCCCAAGTTGCAATCGGCAGTGTCTGACCTTGAAGTAGAAAACGAAGAAAAAGACGGCTCGCTCTGGTACATCGTGTATCCGCTCACCGATGGCTCCGGTAGCCTGACAGTAGCCACCACCCGCCCCGAAACCATGCTCGGTGACGTGGCGGTGATGGTGCATCCCGACGATGAACGCTACCAAGCCTTTATCGGCAAGACGGTGACGTTGCCGCTGGTGGGCCGCGAGATTCCGGTCATTGCCGATGACTATGTGGACAAAGACTTTGGTACCGGCGTGGTCAAGGTCACGCCCGCGCACGACGAGAACGACTACGCCGTGGGCCGCCGCCACCGCCTGAGTGCGCTGATTATTTTTGACTTGCAGGCCCGCACCCTGTCGGCAGATCGCATTGCAGACATCCACTCGCAAATCTGGAGCTATGGCCTGAGCGATGAGGAAGAAGAACGCGCCGCACCCGCTGCCCATGCCGCCTTCCTGCACGAATTGTCCCAACTGCCCACTGCCGAGGCCGTGGCCCGTTTGGTGCCCGTGGCCTATCAGGGCTTAGACCGCTATGTGGCGCGCAAGAAGATTGTGGCTGATTTGCAAGAATCGGGTGCTTTGGTCGATTCCAAAAAGCACAAGCTGATGGCCCCGATCTGCACCCGCACCGGCGAGATGATCGAAAAGATGCTCACCGACCAGTGGTTTGTCGCCATGAACAAGGTAGGCGAAGGCGATGCCACCGGCCAAAGTATTGCGCAAAAAGCCATCGAAGCCGTCGATTCGGGTGCCGTGAAGTTTGTGCCCGAAAACTGGATCAATACCTACCACCAGTGGATGAACAATATCCAAGACTGGTGCATTTCGCGCCAACTGTGGTGGGGCCATCAAATTCCAGCGTGGTACGACGAAGAGGGCAACGTCTATGTCGCCCGCAACGAGGCCGAAGCACAAGCCCAAGCACCGGGCAAAACGCTGCGCCGCGACGAAGACGTGCTCGACACTTGGTATTCGTCAGCGCTGGTGCCGTTTAGCACCATGGGCTGGCCGGAACAGTCCGAGGCTGCCGGTGACGATTTCAACCTCTACCTGCCCAGCAGCGTGCTGGTCACAGGCTACGACATCATCTTCTTCTGGGTCGCCCGGATGATTATGATGACCACGCACTTTACCGGCAAAGTGCCATTCAAGCACGTTTACATCCACGGCTTGGTGCGCGATGCCCAAGGCAAGAAAATGAGCAAGTCGGAAGGCAATGTGCTCGACCCGGTCGATCTGATCGACGGCATTGCCTTGGAACCGCTGCTGGACAAGCGCACCACTGGCCTGCGCAAGCCCGAAACCGCGCCCCGTGTGCGCAAAGACACGCAAAAGGAATTCCCGGACGGCATCCCAGCCTATGGAGCCGACGCGCTGCGCTTTACTTTTGCTGCCTTAGCCAGCTTGGGCCGCAGCATCAACTTTGACAGCAAACGCTGCGAAGGCTATCGCAACTTCTGCAACAAACTCTGGAACGCCAGCCGCTTTGTGCTGATGAACTGCGAAGGCTACGATTGCGGCGTCACGGTAGACGCCGTGTTAGAGCGCAGCGATGCCGACCGCTGGATTATTTCGCAACTGCAAAAAGTCGAGGCCGAAGTGGCCAAAGGCTTTGCCGAGTACCGCCTGGATAATGTCGCTAATACGGTTTACGACTTTGTCTGGAACGAGTTTTGCGACTGGTATCTGGAAATCGCCAAGGTGCAAATCCAGACTGGCAACGCAGCCCAGCAACGCGCCACGCGCCGCACGCTGATTCGCACACTCGAAGCGATTTTGCGTCTGGCCCACCCGATCATCCCGTTCATCACCGAAGCCCTGTGGCAAACCGTGGCCCCCGTGGCCGGATTGGCTGGTGCTTCGGTCAGCATTGCCCACTACCCTGAAGCCCAAGCCGATCAAATCGATGCTGCCGCCGTGGCCCAAATGGCGCGCCTGAAGGCGCTGGTCGATACCTGCCGCACCCTGCGCGGCGAGATGAATGTCTCACCCGCCAGCCGCCTGCCCTTGCTGGTGGTGGGAGATGCCAGCTTTGTGCGTGAGGTGGCCCCGGTGTTGCAAGCGCTGGCCAAGCTGAGTGAAGTCAAGGTGTTTGACGACGAGGCCGCTTGGCAGGCCGCTGCCCAAACCGCCCCAGTGGCGGTGGTCGGTGAAGCCCGTTTAGCGCTGTTTGTCGAGATTGACGTGGCCGCTGAAAAAGCCCGCTTGGGCAAAGAAGCCGCCCGCCTGCAAGGCGAAATTGCCAAGGCCCAAGGCAAACTCGGCAACGAGGCGTTTGTCGCCAAAGCCCCTCCGGCAGTGCTGGCGCAGGAGCAAAAGCGGGTTGCTGATTTCACGGCCACACTGGCCCGCATTCAGGAGCAACTGGCCCGCTTGGGTTAAAGGAAAGCCCATGAACCAAGCCCCAATACGCAAAGCTGTGTTCCCGGTGGCCGGGTTGGGCACGCGGTTTTTGCCTGCCACCAAAGCCTCACCCAAGGAGATGCTGCCGGTGGTAGACAAACCGCTGATCCAGTACGCAGTCGAAGAAGCCTACGCCGCTGGCGTGCGGCACATGATCTTCGTCACTGGGCGCGGCAAGCGTGCGATTGAAGACCATTTTGATACCGCCTACGAGCTAGAAAACGAACTGGAACAGGCCGACAAACAGGAACTGCTGGCACTGGTGCGCTCCATCCAGCCCCCAGATATGGACTGCGCCTTTGTGCGCCAGCCCCGTGCCTTGGGGCTAGGCCA
>JAIESZ010000274.1 GCA_019745615.1 Burkholderiaceae bacterium | reverse complement strand
GAGCCGGGCTGCCACATCTTCGGGGCCAGTCATCCAACCATCGAGCGAATGCACCGGGGCACCACTAGCCAGCTCATGCCAGTGTGGATCGAGAAAATCCGGCCCACACTTGAACACGCGCACTGTGCGCCCTTGGCGGCTGTGCAAACGCGCCAAAGCGGCAGTCAGGGTGGTTTTGCCTTGCCCTGAAGCCGGGGCAGCAATCAACAGTGCAGGGCAACGGGCGCTCATTGGGGTGTCCACTTCAGGCCCACATACAGGCTACGTCCGGCAGTAGCATAGGTGCGGGCCAACTGGTAGTCTTTGTCGGCCAGATTGTCAATGCGCGCCAGCAGCGTGAAGTCACGGGCCATGCGCGTGCTGGCATACAGGTTCCACAGCGCGTAGCCGCCCAGCCGGGTGGTGTTGGCGATGGTGTCAAAGCGCTGGCCGGAGGCTTGCATTTCTGCGCCCCAATTCCAGCCTGCCAACACCGTTTCTGCGCCCAGTGTGGCATGGCGTTTGGCCCGGCGGGCCAGTTGTTTGCCAGTGTCCAAATCACGCGGGTTTTGCCAATCCATTGCACCGCGCCATTGCACCCCCGCCATGCGGTAAGAGCCAGAGACGGTCACGCCTTCGTATTGGGCGCGGGCCGTGTTGGCATAGCAGCCATAGTCAGAAGCACAAGCGCCCACGCCAGCAAAAGAGATCAGGTTGCGCACCCGGTTACGATAGGCCACGATGGAGAAGGTGCTGCTCTTTTCGGCCCAGCGCAGACCGATTTCGGCATTGCGGCTCTTTTCTGGTTGCAGTGTGGCGACACCGTATTCACTGAAACGATGGTACAGCGTAGGAGCCCGAAACGCCGTGCCCACCGAGGCCGTGGCCCGCCACGAAGGCGTGATGGCATAGCCATAGGCCAAGCTGCCGGTATTTTGGCCGCCAAATTCGCTATCACGGTCATGGCGGGCATTGATTTGCACGGTGTGACCGTTGGCGCTGTAGCCATAGCCCAGCGCCAAGGCATCTTGCGAACGCTCACGGTCTAGCGTCACGCCCCAAGCATCCAGGGCTGGGTTATAGAGTTGGTCTTCGCGGCGCTCCAAAGCGGCGCTAAAGCGGTGTGCGCCCCATTGGTAATCGTGCTGCCAGAGGTAGCCGCGCAACGTGGTTTCGGTCAGGTAAGGTGATGGCGTGGTTTCGTAATGGCTAGCCGCCTCGGTGATGGACAAGCGCGTGCGGTAGGCATCGCTCCATTGCGCCTGCCAGCTCAAGCCCGCCGTGCGCAGGCGGTGCAAACTGCGGTCATCAGCGGGGGCTGCCTTGTTGTAGCTAAAGTCGTCGTAACCGGAGTTCAGCCGCTGCGCCAGCAGCGTGGCATCCAAACGGTGTTGTGCATTAATACGCAAGCCCAAGCGAGCGTTGCCCGACGTGCTGCGGTAGCCATCGCGGTCAAGGTGGTGGCTACCGCTGGTTTTGGTATCAAAGCCATCGCTGATGGTGCGGCTCAGGCCCAAAGCGTAGTCAAACGCCCCCTCGGTGCCAGTGCTGCCACTGATGCCCGCCTCGATCTTGCGCATGCCTTGGCTGCCCACGCCTACACCCACCATCGGTTGGGCCGGGCCTTCGCCCTTGCGGGTAAACAGTTGGATAACCCCGGCAATGGCATCCGAGCCATACACCGCCGCAGCCGGGCCGCGTAGCACCTCAATGCGCTCGATTTGCGCCAGCGGAATCTGCTCCCATTGCGCGCCGCCGGTCGATTGCGAATCCACACGGATGCCGTCGATATAGACTGCCGTAAAGCGCGATTCAGCACCGCGCACAAACACGCTGCTGGCATTGCCGGGGCCGCCATTGCGCGAGATTTCTACGCCCGGCAGCCGGGCCAGCACATCGGGCAAGGCCGTGGCACCGCTGGCTTCCAAAGTTTCGCGGTCCAAAATGGATACATCGGCCACCAGATCGGCCAAGGGTTGCGGCGTGCGCGTGGCCGTCACTACCACCTCATCCAGCGAAGGGGCACGCAGATTTTGTGCCAACAGCCAAGGCTGTTCTGGGCTAAGGGTTTCGGCTTGGGCCGACAGTGCCGACAACATCAGGCAGCAAGCCGCCACCACAGGACGCAAACCCAGCAAGGCACTAGGACGGGCTTGGAAAGAAACAAAATTCATGGGAAACAAAAAAGAGAGCAACCCGTGCCGGCCTCCCCGCCAGCGTTGGGTGATACAGCCGCACGCGCCTACAGGCTGTGCGCAACCACGGTGTTGGCCGGTATCCGGGCTGGCGGAACGCCCCTTTAGAGCCTTCCCAGTGCTTGTTCAAGGCATCCAGTGGCTGGTGGCTAAAGAGAGAGTGGCATGCACACTCGTCCGCTGACCGTTGCGGGGGCAGCGCAGGCTCGGCAGCGGCCCGAATGGCGGCTTTCCTCCCTGCTTCCCGTTGAACTGCGGCATGTGAACCACACCACGAGCACCAACGGCGGCGATTCTACGGCGCTTTGACCACAGGCAACCCTACAATTGCAGACATGGCCCCCTTGCAAACCCTCGATCTCATCACCGTGCGTGTGGAACATCTTCTCCAACGCTTGGCCCAGTCGCAGCAAACCCAGCAGCAGCAGGCGCAGCAGTTGGCTGATTTGACCCGAGAGCGACAGACTCTGGAGCAAATCCGCGAGCAGCAGGCCGAGCAAATAGCCCGGCAGTTGCAAGAGCACGAGCTGCTAGTGCAAGCACACACCTCCTTGCAAGAAGAGGGATTGCGCCAAGAGGCCAAGGCCCTGCACCTAGAGCAAGAGCGCGATGCCCTGCAAAAAGTCCACGCGGCCCAAACCGAGCAACTCGTCACCCTCACGCGCCAGCATGAAGAGTTGCTACGCAACACTGCGCCCCAAGCCGAAAAACTGGCAGTCCTGCAAAAAGAACACGCCAGCTTGCAGCAAGCCCATACGGCTTTGCAGGACACCAGCACCGAGCAAGCGGCGCAGGTGGCTACCCTGCGCCAAGAGTGCGAGGCACTGCAACAAACGGCACAAACGCAGCTAGAAAAAATTACCGCATTAACCCAAGAGCGCGATGCTTTGCAGCACACCAGCGCCGAGCAAGCAGAGCGCGCTGCCACCCTCACCCACGAGCATGAGCAACTCAAGTCGCGCCTGCAAACAGCCCGCTCCCGGATGGATGCCCTGATGGAAACCCTGCCCGCCAGTCCCGCCGAGAAAGAGGGTGGTGCATGATGATGAAAAAAATCGAGGTGCAGATCATGCAGCAAAACCTGCAATTGAGCTGCCCAGAAGGTGGAGAGGGCTATCTGCGTGAAGCCGCCGCGCGAGTAGACAAAGCCATGACGCAGATTCGCGATCATGGCAAAGTGCGCCTGCGCGAACAAATTGCCGTGCAAGCGGCCATCAATTTGGCTTTTGAAATGGTCAAAGCGACCGCCGCAGAAAAAGAAGCCCTGCTGCGGGCCGAATACGCCGAAGCCGTCACAGCCCAAGCCCAAGCCCACGCCGAAGAAGCCACTGCCTTGGCCCTCAGCGTCTCTGGGCCAGAGCTACAAACCAAATGCCAAGCCCTGCTAGAGCGCCTCGATTCGGTACTGCAAAAAGACGGTCCGTCCCAAATTTGAGCTTGTCCCTTGTGGGTGCTTGGGGTACCGTCCGGGCTACAATGGCACCGTCTGCCGTGCTGCCGGGCTTTATATTTCCTTGAACCAATGCTCATTGAGCCTGGGCTTGGTACATTGCCCGGTGAGCGTGATCATCTCGCGTCAGATGAACCCAACGCCTGGCTGCCCTCGCCCCCCTGAACCCCCGGTTCAGGATGCCGGTTCGGTGGCACTGGCAGACACCTTCTTCTCTTATGCTCGACCTCCTGCTCATCATTGAACTGGCCCTGCTGGGCCTGTGTACTGGTTTTTTTGCTGGCCTGCTGGGCATTGGTGGTGGCATGATGCTGGTGCCTTTTCTCACCTATTTTCTGACCCAGCGGGGCGTCTCGCCTGATCTGGCGGTCAAAATGGCTATTGCCACGGCGATGGGCACTATTTT
>JAIESZ010000309.1 GCA_019745615.1 Burkholderiaceae bacterium | reverse complement strand
GATTGCAGTTCGTTCATCAAACGCAAAATAGCAGCTTGGTTGGCATCGTTGATGCGCTTGGCTTCTTGCTCTTGGCGTTGTGCGTTTTTGTTTTGCTGTTCCGCAGCCTGTTGGCGGTTGCGGCTATCGAGCAGTTGCACGCGCGAAATACCGACACCGCACAACAGCACAAACACTGCCGCCAGCACCAGGGCTGCCAATTGGCCCATACCCATGCCCGTTTGCGCTGAGAGTTTGGTTTGCAAGCCCTCTAGGTGGCGGCGCAGGGGTTCGCTGTCACCAATGATGGCGTTTTGGGCTTCGCGTGCCGATACCAAACCTTGCAAGTTGCCCAAAATGGCGCTGGCCTGCACCCGCGTTTGCTCATAGAGATTGATCAGCGATTGCAGATGTTCGCGGGTTTGGGCATCGCGTGCCGCAGGCAAACGCAACTCAGCATTGCCATCAAGCAAGCCTTGGGAGATTTCTTTAAAAGAATTCAAGTCCTTGCCCAGCAAGAACACGGCCTCAGGGCTGACACCCTCGGTGGTTTGAAACTCATTGGCCGATTTGCCAATACGCTGGGTCAACATCACCAATTGCCCGGCCCCAAAGATTTCTGCGGCGGAGGAGTTTTGCTGAATTTTCAGGGCGACGATGGTTTCGGCAATTTCTAGCAGATCAGACGATTGGCGGTTGACGGTGCGCAGCGCATCACCCACTTGGGTCAGGATTTTTTGCTGCCCCATCACAACGCCAGCATTGTGGTCAGCGCGTTCAATCAGCGGTGCAATGGCATCGAGTTCGGGCTTGAACGGCTCGCCCAAGCTTTGCACGCCCAGTTCGCTATCGCCCTCTTTTAGGGCGCGTACGTTGCGTGCCAACACGCCAGCGCTTTCTTGCACATCCGGAAAAGCTTGGTTGCTGCCCACCAGCGCCTGCGATACCGATTTAGCCAACCGCTGCGACTGCATCAACGCCTGCCCAGTGGCGGCCAGCTGTTGGGCTGCCGAGTCGGCTTGGCGCAACACCCAGCCGGCAATCAAGGCCACCACCACCACACCAATAGCGAGCAAGATCAACAAACGCCGCTGGTGGCTGGCAGCTACTGCCGGGCCCAACAGGGGCAGATCAATCAGCTCACCGGGGCTGGGCTGGTCGGTGGCATCGCCGCCGTAGCCACCGTTGTGCCCCATCTGCACGCTGTTGAGTGCTTCTTCGGGAAAGACTTCGCGCAGATTGCTGTCCAGCGAGGCCCCCGACAGTGAATCTTGCTCCGCAGCTCCATCAGGTTTTGCAGGTTGGCGACTGAACATGCTGCCAAGTTTGGTGACGACTGACATGGGGGCAAACCTTCAAAGAGAGAAACTCAAGCGCTGATGCTCAAAAAGGGGGGGTGTTGCGAGAGCTGCTGTAGGTTTAACTCCTGCCAGCGGGTGCCTTGGGCATCTGTATACAGGTGGCCCAAAAAGGCCGGTGCATCGTCTGGTGGGGGTGTAGAACTGACAAAAGCATCTAAGCTGCGCAGCCCGGCCAATCGGTCTACCAGCAGTGCCGCATTGACCTCTAGTGCAGCATTGAAGACCAGTAGGCTGGTCTCGGACAGCGTCTGCTCCGTGCGCAGTGGCGTGCCCCCCAGAAAAGCCGCCAGATCGACTACGCCAAACAGATTACCGCGCAAGTTGGCTACGCCCAAGAACCATTTTTGGGTGTAGGGCACCATCTGGAGTGCAGACCAAGGAAAAATCTCCCCGGCGTGGCCCAGTGGCAGTAGGTAGGGCTGTCCACCCGATTCAACGGCGAGCCACGAAGAAACAGACAGCTCCTCATTTTTGGCTGCCTGTAGGCGGGTGGCGAGTCGGGTTTGGAGATCGCGCAGTGCTTCTCTGTTGGCCATAAGCGACGCTGGAGGGTCAGTTCAAGGCATCGATTTTGGCTTGCAACTCTGCCGCATCGACCGGCTTGGTGATGTAGCCGCGCGCGCCTTGGCGCATACCCCAGACGCGGTCGGTCTCTTGGTTTTTGCTGGTACACATGATGATCGGGATCTCAGCGTATTGCGGATCGCGCGAGATGGCGCGCGTGAGCTGAAAGCCGTTTTGGCCGGGCATGACCACGTCCATCAAAATCAGGTCGGGTTTGTCTTCAGCCAAGCGCCGAAAGGCTTCTTCGGCATTTTCTGCGGTGCGCACCTGCAACCCTTTTTTTTGTAGCAGATCGGTTAGATACATTAGCTCGGTCTTGGAATCATCGACAACCAGCACTTTTTGGATGGGCATTAGATCGCTCCTTGATGGGAATTACCAAACTGTTGCACGGCTTGCAGCAGCTGGTCTTTGGTAAAAGGTTTAGTCAGGTACTCTTGGCAGCCCACCATCCGGCCACGGGCTTTGTCAAAAACCCCGTCTTTAGACGACAGCATGACTACGGGTGTGTTGGCAAAACGGGCATTGCGTTTGATGATGGCTACGGTTTGGTAACCATCGAGCTTGGGCATCAAAATATCGCAAAAAATCAGTTGCGGCTGATAATCGTTCACTTTGGCCAGTGCATCAAAGCCGTCGTCGGCCAGTAACACTTCGTGGCCGCCCTGCTTGAGAAATATTTCTGCACTGCGTCGGATGGTGTTGCTGTCATCCACCACGAGCACCTTGAAAGTTGTACCAGTTGTTGTCAATTGTCACCGCTCCCGATGGAAAGAATAAGTCAAGCTCTTATACCGTGGACAAGCCAGTGCTTGCAACACCCGCCCACTGTGGGGGCCGCAGACAGCTTAAAGGGCCTTCACGTAGAATGCAACGATTGTATCTAGTCCATCTTGCGGCTCGCCGTTTCCGTGCCACCCTTTTGAGAGGGGTCCATGACAGCCTCACCTCCCCCCGCCAGCGATCCTGCGGCACAGGCCGAGCAGCCTGTCTGTGTCATGGTGTTCAATGCCAGCGACCCCAGCGGTGCTGGCGGTCTGGCCGCCGACATCAGTACCCTGACCTCGGTGGGTTGCCACCCCTGTGCTGTGCTCACAGGGGCCTATGCCCGCGATACGCGTAACATTTTTGACCATTTCAGCCTAGACGATGAGGCTGTGCTAGAGCAGGCTCGTGCCGTACTTGAAGACCTGCCCGTGCGCCTGATCAAGGTCGGTTTTGTCGGTAGCCCCGAAAACATCAGCACCATTGCCTCCTTGGCTGCGGACTATGCCGAGGTGCCGCTGGTGTCCTATCTGCCCGATCTGTCTTGGTGGCAAGAGGGCCGCATTGACAGCTACCTTGATGCCTTTCGCGAGTTGCTGCTGCCGCAAACGTCGGTGTTGGTGGGTAACCACAGCACATTGTGGCGTTGGCTGCTGCCCGACTGGGAGGGCGAGCACAGCCCCAGTGCCCGCGATATTGCCACTGCGGCGGCGGCAATGGGCACGCCCTTTACGTTGGTCACGGGCATCCCCCAGCCTAATCAGATGGTAGAAAACGTGTTGGCCTCGCCCGATGCTGTGTTGGGCAGTGGCTCATTTGAGCTGTTTGACGGCACCTTTATTGGCGCGGGTGATACGCTCTCAGCGGCTTTGGCGGCCTTGCTGGCTACGGGCAGTGATTTAGGTGAGGCCTGCGGCGAGGCCCTAGGCTACTTAGACCACTGCCTAGAAAATGGTTTTCGGCCCGGCATGGGCCATATCGTGCCCGACCGCCTGTTTTGGGCCGTGCCTGAAGAGGATGCCAGTACCGATGGCACCGATACCGATACCGACAACGACGACATTCCCAGCGTCGATGGCTTTGTTTTTCCTTCCCATGACACACAACACTGATCGCAATCTGCCCCTGTTTGAACGCGCCAAGGCCGTTATTCCGGGCGGCGTAAATTCCCCCGTGCGCGCCTTTAAGGCTGTGGGCGGCACCCCCCGCTTTATTGAGCGCGCCCAAGGCGCTTATATGTGGGATGCCAATGGACAGCGCTTTATTGACTATATCGGCTCTTGGGGGCCGATGATTTTGGGCCACGGCCACCCGGCGGTGCT
>JAIESZ010000134.1 GCA_019745615.1 Burkholderiaceae bacterium | reverse complement strand
CAAGGCTGGCCCCGCACAAGGATTCATCAGCTTGACCACGCTGTGGCCGGGGTTGCGCAGGCCAATGATTTGGCGCGCCGCCAACAACCGCGCCAAACCGGGGTGCAGGCTGGCGGTGTCGATATGGGCCACGCGGCCCGGTGCAATCGCTTCGGGGGCTGTCAGCGTGGCAATACCCAGTGTCTGCAACACTTCGGAGGCCAATACCCGGCGTGCCTCGGTGCGCATACCGTGCAACAGCACCGGCAAGCCTTCACGGGCCAGCAGCAACGCCAACAACGGCGTGAGCACCGGCAGCTTGCGTGCGCCGTTGTAGCTGGGCAACACCACCAGTGGCCGGGTGCTGGCCGGAAACAGCGCCAGCCGTGCCTGTGTGGCATCTAAAAAACCGGCCAGCTCGTCGGGGGTTTCGCTTTTGATGCGCATGGCCAGACAGAAGGCACCGATTTCTAAATCGCTCACCGTGCCATCGAGCACTTGGCCGAACAAATCGGCCGCTTGCTCGCGGCTGAGTGGCTTTGCGCCGCGCGGGCCACGCCCGATCTCTTTGATGTAGTGGCCTATGCCCATGAGATGTCCTAGCCCCGCTGGGCGATGTTGAAAAGGGCCATTGTCTTTCAATCCGTATGGCCCAAAAATAGACGAATGCGGATAGCATGGTGCTTGCGCAAACCGGGTGGATTCTCCACACTGCACCGGGCGTTGTTGTGTTTTCTGGAGAATTGTTATGACTACTGTTGCTGATATTCTCAAGACCAAGGCCGACCCGGTGGTACACACCATCACGCCGACCGCATCGGTGTTTGTCGCCTTGCAGCGCATGGCCGACAAAGGCATTGGTGCCTTGTTGGTCGTGGATGCGACCGATGCTATCGTCGGCATCGTCACCGAGCGCGACTATGCCCGCAAGGTGGCCTTGCAGGGCCGCACCTCGGTCGATACCCGCGTCAACCAAGTGATGACCAGTGCCGTGCTGTGCGTGCGTCCACACCAGTCGGTGGCGGAATGTATGGCCGTCATGACCGAGCGCCACCTGCGCCACCTGCCGGTGGTCGAAGAAGGGGGCGCGCTGCTTGGGCTGGTGTCGATTGGCGATTTGGTCAAGAGCATCATCTCTGAGCAGCAATTCACGATTGCCCAGTTGCAGCATTACATCCACGGCCAAAACGGCTAAAGGCGCAGCATAGGCAACCCCTAGGGGGCTGGCCTACACTTGCACGCATGAGTTCACTGATTTTAGGAATTGAATCTTCGTGCGATGAAACCGGGGTGGCCCTCGTGCGCAGTATCCCCGGCACTGCGGTGCCCACGCTGCTGGCCCACGCCCTGCACAGTCAGATCGACATGCACCAAGCCTATGGCGGTGTCGTGCCCGAACTGGCCAGCCGCGACCATATCCGCCGCGTTCTACCTTTAACCAGCACTGTGCTGGCCGAGGCCGGGCACACGCTGGCCGATGTCGATGTGGTGGCCTACACCCGTGGCCCCGGCTTGGCGGGGGCGCTTTTGGTGGGCGCGGGGGTGGCTTGTGCGCTAGGGGCTGCGCTGGGCAAGCCGGTGCTGGGCGTACACCATCTAGAGGGGCACCTGCTGTCGCCGTTTTTGAGTGTTGACCCGCCAGAGTTTCCATTTGTGGCACTGCTGGTGTCGGGCGGGCACACGCAATTGATGCGTGTGGATGGCGTCGGCCAGTATGAACTGCTGGGCGAGACCATCGACGATGCCGCTGGCGAAGCCTTTGACAAATCGGCCAAGCTGTTGGGCTTGGGCTATCCCGGTGGGCCAGCGCTGTCGCGCTTGGCCGAGCAGGGCCAGCCTGATGCCTTTAAGCTGCCGCGCCCGCTGCTGCACAGCGGTAATTTGGATTTTTCGTTTGCGGGCCTGAAAACCGCTGTGCTCACGCAGGCCAAAAAGCTCGGTGGTGATCTGGAGGCGCGCAAGGCCGATTTGGCCGCCAGCACCCAAGCGGCGATTGTCGATGTGCTGGTCAAAAAATCCCTCACTGCACTCAAAGAGACTGGGCTGCGCCGTTTGGTGGTGGCGGGGGGCGTGGGGGCCAACCGGCTGCTGCGCGAGCAGCTCAATGCCGCCTGCCAGCGCCAGCAAATTCGGGTGCATTACCCAGAACTGCACTTGTGTACCGACAACGGAGCCATGATCGCCTTGGCCGCCGCCATGCGCTTGCAATCGGGCCAGCAACAGGCCACCATCACCTACGCTTTTGACATCAAACCCCGCTGGCCGCTCGATGCCCTAGAAGGAGCCCAGCCTTGACCGACCCCACCCCGATGCAACTGGTGGGCACAGCACTGTTTGCGCTGGCGGTGCTGCACACCTTTTCTACCAAGTTCTTTGAGCATCTGGCGCACACACAGCCACGCCATGCGGGCATTTGGCATCTGCTGGGCGAGGTGGAGGTGGTGTTTGGCTTTTGGGCGATGGTGCTGATGGTGTGTATGTTTGCCATGAGCGGCAAACAAGAGGCCACCCATTACCTCGATACGCGCAACTTTACCGAGCCGATGTTTGTGTTTGCCATTATGGTGATTGCGGGCACGCGGCCCATTTTGCAGTGTGCCGCCGTTGTCGTGCAGCGGGCCGCACGCCTGCTGCCCTTGCACCCGCAAATGGCGATGTATTTTTTGCTGCTGGCGCTGGTGCCCATGCTTGGCTCGTTGATTACCGAGCCTGCCGCCATGACGCTGGCCGCGCTGATGCTGCGCGATACCGTGTTTGTGCGCAATGTATCAACCCGGCTTCAATATGCCACGGTGGGGGTGCTGTTTGTCAATGTCTCTATCGGCGGAACCCTGACCCCGTTTGCCGCGCCACCAGTGCTGATGGTGGCTAGCCAGTGGAATTGGGATTTGTGGTTCATCATCAGCCACTTAGGCTGGAAGGCTGCCGTGGCCGTGTTAATCAATGCAGGCTGCGCCATGCTGCTGTTTGGCCGCGAGTTGCGTGGCTTGGGCAAGCTCACTGCATCCACCACACCCCAAGTGCCTTGGCCGGTGATGCTGGTGCATTTGGTCTTTTTGGTGGGTGTGGTGGTGTTCTCGCACCATCCTGCGGTGTTTATCGGGCTGCTGCTGTTTTTTCTGGGCTTTACCACCGCCTACCAGCGCCACCAAGACCCGCTGATTTTGCGTGAGTCTTTGCTGGTAGCCTTCTTTTTGGCTGGGCTGGTGGTGCTGGGCGGCTTGCAACAGTGGTGGCTCAAACCCGTGCTCATGGGCATGGACGCCACGGCAGTGTTTTTTGGTGCTACCGCCCTCACAGCCATTACCGACAATGCCGCCCTGACCTATTTAGGCTCGTTGGTGGATGGTTTGAGCCAAGAGTTTAAGGTAGCACTGGTGGCCGGTGCGGTCACGGGTGGTGGCTTGACGGTGATTGCCAATGCCCCCAACCCGGCTGGGGTGTCTATTTTGCGTGGCTATTTTGAAGACAATGCCATTCACCCACTGGGTTTGCTGGTGGCCGCCTTGCCGCCGACGCTGGTGGCGGTGTTGGCCTTCCGGGTGCTTTAGTCTGCGTTGGCCTTGGCACGGCCCGCCATCAAGCCGTGCTTTACCACCGGTTTATTTGGCGGTGGTGCAACTGACAATGCGGCACTGCACAATGGGCGTTCTTGCCACGGCTGCACACACCTCCATGAACTTGTTTTTTTTCAACTCTGTTTCTCGTCCTGTGGTGTGCTGGGCGGGGGCGGCGTTGTTGTCGGCCACGCTAGCAGGTTGCGCCAGCCACCAGACAGCACAACTAAACGGCCTGCCAGATACCAGCGTGCCCGCCGCTTGGAGCGCGGCCCCAGCCAGCACAAGGGCAGACGCCGCTGCTCTGGCTGGGTGGTGGCAGCACTGGGGTGATGCCCCACTGCAAACCCTGATAGAGCAAGCCTTGCAGGCCAACCCCGATCTGCGCCAAGCACAAGCGGCGCTGCAACAAGCTCGCGCCCAAGT
>JAIESZ010000131.1 GCA_019745615.1 Burkholderiaceae bacterium | reverse complement strand
AGGCCAGCAGCCAGAACATACCGGCCAGACCCAAATACAAAGCATCCATCTCATCCTCCTATGGAGATGGCTCCATGTTAGGAAAGATGGCATCAAGATAGTCTCAAGAAAGAACCACCAGATAGCAAGAAAGTCTTAAGAAAATGTTGAGCAGTTCCGGGAATTGAGGAGGCTGGTTGATTTGTTAGGCGTCAATTGCTTCATCCATCCTGCGGGTCGCCCCATAAACACCTCCACCAAGTTGAAGGTGTTGCGACGACCGGTTGAATCCACCCTGACTTCCCCTGTCCGAATGATGCGTCAAGACATGGGCCGCTGGCTGAGGTTCGTATAACGCGTGCTCGAGCGCATCAAGGACAAAGTCAATCTGCATGCTGAAGCTCACGCGCCAACCTAGAATGCACCGGGCGTACACATCGACCACGAAAGCCACGTATACCCAACCCTGCCAAGTCGAGACGTAGGTGAAGTCTGACACCCACAGCTCCTTGGGCCGACTGGCTTTGAACTGCCGATGGACGTGGTCAATGTGGAAGAACGAAGCACGGCCATGCCCGCCCGAAGAGCAAGCCAGAATTGCCGACATTGCAGGTTTTGTCCCCGTAGAAGCACTGGTAAATGCAGTGCTGGAGCGCCATGCAGGAACGCCGAAGGGAGAGGCGTTGTGCCGCGTAGTCAAACGGCAGCGGGGGCAAAACAAAAAGCCCCCTGAATTGCTTCAGGGGGCTGGTTTTGGCGGAAACGGAGGGATTCGAACCCTCGATGAGGCTCTACACCCCATACTCCCTTAGCAGGGGAGCACCTTCGGCCACTCGGTCACGTTTCCAATCCATCCATTATACCCCGAAAATTCGGGGTCTGGATTTATTCTGCGGGCTTGTCCAGACCGAAAGCGGTGTGCAAGGCACGCACGGCCAACTCAAGGTACTTCTCGTCAATGACCACCGAGGTCTTGATCTCGGAGGTAGAGATCATCTGGATGTTGATGTTTTCTTGGCTGAGGACGCGGAACATCGTGCTGGCCACGCCTACATGGCTGCGCATACCGATACCGACAATGCTCACCTTGCAGATGTTGGGGTCGCCCACCACTTCCTTGGCACCCAGTTCGGGCACCACCTTAGTGCGCAGCAAATCCAGAGCGCGGTTGTAATCGCTGTGGTTGACAGTGAAGCTAAAGTCAGCCTTGCCGTCTTTGCTGATGTTTTGGATGATGACATCGACTTCAATGTTGGCTTCTGCCACCGGGCCGAGGATGCGGTAGGCAATGCCGGGGGTGTCGGGCACACCGAGCACCGAGATCTTGGCTTCGCCACGGTTGAACGCGATGCCGGATACAACGGCTTTTTCCATTTTTTCGTCTTCCTCAAAAGTGATGAGCGTGCCCGATTGGGCTTCTTCGGCCAGATCGATGTCCCAAGGCGTGAAACTGGAGAGCACACGCATCGGCACCTTGTATTTGCCAGCAAACTCCACCGAGCGAATTTGCAGCACTTTGCTGCCCAAGCTCGCCATTTCGAGCATTTCTTCAAAGCTGACGGTGTGCAGGCGGCGGGCCGCAGAGACCACGCGTGGGTCGGTGGTGTAAACGCCATCGACATCGGTGTAGATCAGGCACTCATCGGCCTTCATGGCGGCGGCAATGGCTACAGCTGAGGTGTCGGAGCCGCCACGACCCAAGGTGGTGATGTGGCCAGCCTCATCAATGCCTTGGAAGCCGGTGATAACGACCACCTTACCAGCGGCCAGATCACCACGCACGCGCTGGTCATCAATCGACTCGATGCGGGCTTTGGTGTAGCTGCTGTCGGTACGGACGGGTACTTGCCAGCCGGTGTAGCTGATGGCGTCCATGCCCTCGGCCTGCAAGGCAATAGCCAACAGTGCCGAAGATACTTGCTCGCCAGTAGCGGCCAGCATGTCCAGTTCGCGGTGGTACTCGCTGCTGGCTTTGGATGGAGCCAGTTCACCAGCCAAGCCCAGCAGGCGGTTGGTCTCGCCGCTCATGGCGCTGGGGACAACCACCATCTGGTGGCCAGCGCGCGCCCATTTGGCCACGCGTTTAGCAACGTTGCGGATGCGCTCGGGCGAACCCATCGACGTGCCGCCATATTTATGAACGATCAATGCCATTGGAGATGTGTGGTGACGAAACCCAGAGGGCGCGGCGCAGGTTGAACAATGTTTTGGGGCGTCGCCGCGTTTCGTGCAAAAGTGGGCCAAAACTTGTCAATTGTACCAATCCAGCACCGCACCAGCGCGCAAAACAAACCCACGCCCTACCTTGAGGTGGATGCGATGGCCCCGCGTGGTGCAGGCGCGTATCTGCTGCTGTAACTGGGCCAGTTGGCTGCTGGCCGGTGTGGTTTGGTGGGCGATGAGCAGCCAGTGGCGCAACACGTTGGCTTGGCGTGCCGTGCTCAGGGCCTGCAAGGCGGTGATGCGCGGTGGGTTGCCCACTTGGGCCAAGTCTTGCTCGGCCAGTTCTAGCAACAACTCCTTGGCCTGTGCAGCATGGGATGCGCTGCGGGCAAAGGTAGCGCGAAAGGCCGGAAACACCGCCTCCAGTGCAGGCAGGAGCCGTGCGCGGATACGGTTGCGTGTGTAGCGTTCATCGCTATTGGTCGGGTCTTCTACCCAAGTTTGGTGTTGGGCTTGTAGCCAACGGCGAATGTCTGCACCGGGTACTTCTAGCAAGGGCCGGTGCCAAGCCAAGCCACCGCGTTGCCACTGTGCGGGCATAGCCGCCAGCCCAGCCACTCCGGCCCCGCGTGAGAGCGCCAGCAACAGGGTCTCGACTTGGTCGTCGGCGTGCTGTGCCAGTGCTATAGAGGCGGGCACGACGGTATGGGCAGCGGCGGCGGCTTGCAAGGCTTGGTAGCGCGCCGTGCGCGCCGCGTCTTCGGGGCTTTGTCCACGGGCATGGCGGGCATCGACCCGCTGCACCGTTAAAGGGACTTCAAGCTGCGCACACAGGGCCATGCAATGCTGCTCAAAGCTATCGGCGGCAGCCTGCAAGCCGTGGTGGACATGGATGGCCGAGACCTGCCCCGGCCAGCGCCGTGCGCAAGCCAGCAGCAGTGCGGTGGAATCTGCCCCTCCACTCAAGCCGATAGCCAGTGGCAGCGTTGGCGCAAAGGCTGCCATCGCCGCTTCTACAGAGTGGGTCATGGCCGCTGGGGGGCGCGGGTGTTAGCGGCTGTTGGCCTTGGTGTCGGTAAAGCGGCCATAGCTTTGCAGACGGGCATAGCGGCGCTCGATCAGCTCATCCACTTTGAGGTCGGCTACTTGGCGGAAGGCATCGCCCAGCGCCCGCTTGAGCAGCGCTGCCATATGCTTGGTGTCGCGGTGCGCACCGCCGACGGGTTCATTGACGATTTTGTCTACCAGCCCCAGTGCTTTGAGGCGGTGGGCAGTGATGCCCAGCGCTTCGGCAGCATCTTGCGCCTTGTCCGATGTTTTCCAGAGGATAGAGGCGCAACCTTCGGGGCTGATGACCGAGTAAATCGAATACTGCAACATCAGCAACTGGTCACAGACGCTCAGGGCCAGCGCACCGCCAGAGCCGCCCTCACCAATGATGGTGGTGATGATCGGCACTTCGAGTTGCGCCATCTCGTAGATGTTGCGGCCAATGGCTTCAGACTGGCCGCGCTCTTCGGCATCAATGCCCGGAAAAGCACCGGGGGTATCGACAAAGGTGAATACCGGCAGCTTGAACTTCTCAGCGGTTTTCATTAGGCGCAGGGCCTTGCGGTAGCCTTCGGGGCGCGTCATGCCAAAGTTGCGCAGGGCGCGCTCTTTGGTGTCGCGGCCTTTTTGTTGGCCCAGCACCATGCAGGCGTGGCCATTAAAGCGCGCCAGGCCGCCGACGATGGATTTGTCATCGGCAAAGTGGCGGTCGCCGTGCAGCTCTACAAAGTCGGTAAACAAGTCGCGCA
>JAIESZ010000346.1 GCA_019745615.1 Burkholderiaceae bacterium | reverse complement strand
TTGGCCTGCGTGATGATTGAACCCATTGCAGGCAACATGAACTTTGTGCGCGCCAGCGTACCGTTTATGCGCCGTTGCCGTGAGTTGTGTAGCCAATACGGTGCTTTGCTGGTGTTTGATGAGGTGATGAACGGTTTTCGGGTGGCGCTGGGCGGCGCGCAAAGCGTGTATGCCCGCGACATTCCGGGCTTTGAACCCGACCTCACGGTGATGGGCAAAGTGATTGGCGGCGGTATGCCGCTGGCGGCCTTTGGTGGCAAACGTGCCGTGATGGAGCAGATGGCCCCGTTGGGCGCGGTGTACCAAGCCGGTACCCTGTCGGGCAACCCGGTGGCTACCGCCTGTGGGCTGGCTACGCTGCGCGTCATCAGCCAGCCGGGCTTCTTTGAGTCCTTGTCAGCATCGACGCGCCGCTTGGTGGATGGGTTGACGGCTGCTGCCGCTGCCGAAGGCGTGCCGTTTAGCGCCGACTGTGAAGGCGGCATGTTTGGTTTCTTCTTGCTGCCAGAGCTGCCCAGCAACTACGGCCAAGTGATGCGCAGCGATGGCGTACGCTTTAACCAGCTGTTCCATGGCTTGCTGGATCGCGGGGTCTACATTGCCCCAGCGCTGTACGAGGCTGGGTTTGTCAGTGCAGCGCACACGGCCCAAGACATTGACGACACCATCGCGGTGGCCCGCGACGTGTTCAAAATCCTTTGAGCGGGTGCAGGCACGCTGGCATGACGGCGGTGGCCTGCCCTCACCTTCTTTGACGCCCGCTGTGCAGGTGCCACTGTGGTGCCTGCTGCTGGGCTTTTTCTGCTTTGTTTTGCCATGCTTGCTGCCCTGAAGTTCTGTTTTGCTGCGCTGGTGCTGCTGTGCAACAGCCTGCTTTTTTGTACCCTGATGGTGCCGCTGGCCTTGCTCAAACTGCTGGTGCCGTTGGTGCCAGTGCGCCGCCGGACGGATCGCATCCTCAACCGTATTCCGGCGCTGTGGATTGATTTGAACAATTTTTGGCTCGGTAGCGTTAACCGTAGCCACTGGCAGGTAGAACTAGCGCCAGAGTTGCGTCCAGACGGTTGGTATCTGCTGGTGTGCAACCACCAAAGTTGGATGGATATTTTGGTGCTGCAACGGGTGCTCAACCGGCGCGTGCCTATGCTCAAGTTTTTCTTGAAGCGTGAATTGCTCTATGTGCCCGTGCTCAATTTGGCGTGGTGGGCGTTGGATTTTCCGTTCATGCGCCGGGGCAGTGGTGGCGGCACAGCGCGCAAAGACTTGCGCGATGCCAAGGCCGCCTGCGAGAAATTTCGCCATGTGCCCACGACCGTGATTAGCTTTGCTGAAGGCACCCGCTTTACCGCCGCCAAACAGGCGCAGCAGCCATCGCCCTACCAGCACCTGCTGGCCCCGAAAGCCGGTGCCGTCACGATGGCACTGGGCACGTTGAGCGATTTGCTCGATGGCTTGATCGACGTCACCATTGTGTACCCCAACAAAGTACCCAGCTTTATGGATGCCCTGTGTGGCCGCCTAGGCGACGTGGTGGTGCAGGTGCAGTTGCGGCCCATTCCGCCTGAACTGCTCAAGGCCGGTGCCAAGCAGCGGGTGCAGTTGCAAACTTGGCTGGATGGGCTTTGGCAAGAAAAAGACCAAGCTATTGGCGAGGTGCTGGCACAGCGCTAGCGCCCATCTTCAACTTCGTACCAGCTCTAGGCCGACACCATGAACACCGACGACACTCTCCGACACCTTTCTTGGATGGCCTCTTGTCCTTTATGCGGCCAGCCTAACCAATGCGCAGTAGCCTTGGGCCGACGGCCGCAAAGTTGCTGGTGTATGAATACCCCGGTGAGCCTCTTGGCATTGGCCTTGTTGCCAGAGCAAGAGCGCGGCCAGCGCTGCATCTGCCCCACCTGCGCACAAGGCCAAAAGGGCTTGCCCTCATGAGCAGCGCTGATTCTCTGGCGGTACTTAAAGAGCGCTATGGCGAGCGCTACCGCTGGCTGTTGCTGCTGTCGGTGATGGTGGGCACGATGGCCTCCATCATGTCGTCCACGGTGGTCAATGTGGCCATTCCGGGCATGAGTGAGTACTTTGCCTTGGGGCAAGAGCGGGCGCAGTGGGTGTCTTCGGGTTTCATGATGGCTACTGCCGTAGCCATGCTCACCACCCCTTGGCTCTTGGGCCGCTATGGCTACCGCAGCACCTATGCCGGGGCCATGTTGCTTTTGTTGGTGGGTGGCGTGGTGGGGGGCAGTACACAGCAATTTGATTGGGTGTTGGTGGCCCGCGTGGCCGAAGGGCTGGCGGCGGGCGTGGTGCAGCCTATTCCAGCGGTCATCATCTTGCATGCTTTTCTGCCGCATGAGCAGGGGCGTGCCAGTGGCATTTTTGGTATGGGCGTGGTGCTGGCTCCGGCGCTGGGGCCGAGTGTGGGCGGCCTGCTGGTGGATTGGTGGGGCTGGCGCTCTATCTTTTTTATGGTGGTGCCGCTGTGCTTGGCCTCGTTGTGGCTGGCCTATCGCTTTGTGCCTGTCACTGGCCCCGGTGGCGCACCGGCTGGGCGTCATGCAGCAGCATTGGATTGGCGCGGTTTGCTGCTAGGGGCCATCGGTACGCTGTGCCTGCTCAATGGGCTGGTGATGCTACATAACGGTCTGACGGTGCAATCGGGGGCGTTGCTGGGCATGGCCTTCGTGGCCTTGCTGATTTTTGTGTGGTGGCAGCGACGCCAAACCGCCCGTGGAGACAAGCCGCTGATGGACTTGCGCATCTTCAGCTACCGCCCGTTTGCCATGGGCAGCGTGGTGGCTTTTATTTACGGCACGGCGCTGTTTGGCTCTACCTACCTGCTGCCGGTGTTTATGCAGGTGGGTTTGAGCCTGTCCGCCTCCCATGTTGGTGCCATTATGTTGCCTGCGGGGCTGGTGCTGGCCACCACCATCCCGCTGGTGGGCCGCATGGCCGATCGCCAACCCACGCACCGGCTGGTAATGATGGGGCTGGCACTGATGGCGCTGTCCTTTATCTTGATGGTGTGGGTGCGCCAAGAGATGTCTTTGTGGGTGCTGGTGGTTTTTACCGTGATTGGGCGCATTGGGCTGGGCTTTGTGCTGCCCTCGCTCAATCTAGGCGCTATGCGCCCATTAGAAAAGTCATTGATCTCGCAAGGCTCTAGTGCCATCAGCTTTTTGCGCACCTTGGGTGGAGCTGCTGGAGTGGGGCTGTGCGGTATTGTGCTCGAATGGCGCTTGGCTGCGCATGGTGCCTCGTTGCACACCACAGGCCACAGTGCCGAGCGCTTGGCAGCCTTTGGCGAATCCTTTTTAATGCTGGGTGCCCTGTGCCTGCTGGCCTTGGTGGCTGCTTGGCAGTTGCGCGTGCCACCAGCACCGGCCACCATCGGCAGCCCGCCTGCTCCCTAAAATTTTCTGCCCGATTGCGAAAGCCCTGCCATGTGCCAATTGCTTGGAATGAACAGCAACACGCCCACCGACGTTACCTTTAGCTTTAGTGGATTTGCCCAACGTGCTGGGCATACCGGCGACCACTGCGACGGCTGGGGCATTGCCTTTTTTGAGAACAAAGGGGTGCGCCATTTTGTCGATCACCAGCGGGCGGTCGATTCACCCATTGCTGACCTGATCCGCCACTACCCGATCCAAAGCTGCAACGTCATTGCCCATATCCGCAAGGCCACCCAAGGCGTAGTCAGCTTAGAAAACTGCCATCCCTTTGTGCGCGAGCTGTGGGGGCGCTACTGGGTTTTTGCCCACAATGGTGATTTGAAAGACTTTCGCCCACGCCTGCACAGCCATTTTCATCCGGTGGGCAGCACCGACAGCGAACACGCTTTTTGCTGGATCATGCAAGAGTTGGCCAAGTCCCATGCCGATGTGCCCAGCATCCCTGAACTGACCCTGACCCTGCGCGA
>JAIESZ010000097.1 GCA_019745615.1 Burkholderiaceae bacterium | reverse complement strand
AACTCGGCCAGCGAGCTGCCGCAGTCAAAGCACCAGTACACCGGCTTGAGGCCGCGATAGACATAACCGCGCTCCATGACGCGCTTGAGGGCGCGCAGTTCACCTGCCTCGTTGGCAAAGTTCATGGTTTTGTACGGATTGTCCCACTGCCCTAACACGCCCAAGCGCTTGAAGTCTTGCATTTGTTGGGCGATTTGCTCGGTGGCAAAGGCGCGGCTCTTGGCCTGCATTTCGTCGCGGGGCAGGTTGCGGCCATGCAGTTTTTCGATGGCGTTCTCAATCGGCAGGCCGTGGCAGTCCCAGCCGGGCACATATTGGGCGTCATAGCCTTCCAATTGGCGCGCCTTGGTGATCATGTCTTTGAGCACTTTGTTCACGGCGTGGCCGATGTGCAACTGGCCGTTGGCGTAGGGTGGGCCATCGTGCAAGATGAACTTGGGCTTGCCGCTGCGGGCATCGCGCAGTTTTTGGTAGATGCCCTTGTCTTCCCATTCTTTCACCCACGCCGGTTCGCGCTTGGGCAGGTCGCCGCGCATCGGAAAGGGGGTGTCGGGCAGGTTCAGGGTGCTGCGGTAATCGGTGGCAGCAGAGGATTTTTTGGCGTCAGACATGGCAAAAATTTCAGAAAAATGCAACAAGCGCAACCTGAACAGCGGTGTTCAGGGGGCAGAAAAAACGGAGGAAGGTGGGCAAACTAGCCCATCAAATTCGGTCGCGGGTGGTTTGGCGGCGGGTTTGTGCATGGCTGGCAAACCAAGCGCGCGCGTCGGCGCAGTCGCGTGCAATGCCTGCCGTCAGGGCATCGAAGCTGTCGTATTTGAGTTCGTCGTGCAGTTTGTGCAGCAGTTCCACGCGGGCAATTTTACCGTAGCCCCCTTCGGCCCCCAGATGGCTGGGCCATTCTAGGCAATGGGTTTCGAGCAGCACCCGGCCCCCATTGACATCTTGCGGGTCAAGCGAGGGGCGGATGCCCAAGTTGGCTACGCCCGGCAGTGGGGTATCGCTTAGGCCATGCACCCAGACGGTAAAGATGCCGCTGGCTGCGGGCTTCCAGTGGGCAAAGCGTAGATTGAGGGTGCGAAAGCCATTGTCGGCCTGTGGGTTGCTGGCCCCCAGCGCTCGGCCCAGTTTGCGCCCATGCACGACATGGCCGGAGATGGTGTAAGGCCGCCCCAGCAGTTGCGCAGTATCTTGCATCCGGCCTGCCAGCAGTGCCTCGCGCACGGCAGAGCTGGACACGCGCAGGCCATGCACTTCGTAGCTCATCATGCGGGCCACATCAAAGCCGTGTTCTGGGCCTACCGCGTCCAGCAGGGCGTAGTCGCCAGCGCGTTGGGCACCAAAGCGAAAATCATCGCCCACCAGCACATAGCGCGCACCCAAGCCCGCTACCAGCACTTGGTCAATAAAGGCTTGTGGCGGTTGGGTAGCCAAGCGGGCATCAAAGGGCAGGATCACGGTTTGATCGACACCGCAGCGCTCTAACTCGGTGAGCTTGTCGCGCAGCGTGCCAATGCGCGCTGGGGCCAGTTCAGGGCGGTGCAGCGCACCGGCAAAGTAGTCGCGCGGGTGTGGCTCAAAGGTGAGCACACAACTGGGCACGCCCCGATGCCTAGCCTCGTTTTGCAGCAGTGCCAGCATAGCTTGGTGGCCCCGGTGTACGCCATCAAAATTGCCCATGGTCACGGCACTGGCGGGGGCAATACCGGGGTGGCGGAAACCGCGAAAAATCTTCATGAAAAGGTGTTCTTTGCCGGGACGCCCTGCACCTGTGGGATGTGGCACGGATGGCCCCGGAGGCTGGAAAAGGGGCTATTGTGGCCCAGTCTGTCCAAGTGGGGGTGTCGGATGTTCTGTGGGCGTTGAACAAAACGCCGTGCAACGTGCTCCAATGCGCTTTCTTTGCTGTTCCTTTCAGGATGGGTTTTTGATGATCGTTCGTGATCGCCCCGCCGGTTGGCGCTTGTTTGTGGCCGTGCGCGGCTCGGTGTTGCAGCGCATTCGCTTGACCCTGTTGCTCAATATTTTGCTGGCCACCTTGGTGACGCTGGCGCATGGCAACCTTTTTACTGTCAAGATTACCCTGACAGCCATTCCCTTCACGCTGATCGGTTTGCCGCTGGCGATTTTTTTGGGCTTTCGTAACACCACCGCTTACGACCGCTACTGGGAGGCGCGCAAACTCTGGGGTGAATTGGTGCTGCGCACGCGCTCCCTGACGCGCCAGTGCCAGAGTTTGATCGACTTGCCCCAAGCACTGGATTATCGCCAGCGCGAGAGCGATGTGCGCGTGCGCATGGTGCACCGGGCCATTGCTTTTGTCCATGCACTGCGCCTGCAACTGCGCGGCGAGAAAGACGATGCACTGCTGCAACAATGGGTGACACCGGCTGAATGGGCGCAGGTGCAAACCCGCTCTAACGTGGCCGATGCGTTGATGCAAGCGATGGGGCGCGATTTGGGCGATTGCATACGCCGCAAGCAGATTGACCCAGCCTTGGCGGTAGGGCTAGACCAAACCTTGTCGGCCATGACAGCAGCGGCGGCCTCGTGCGAGCGCATCAAATTCACGCCGATTCCCTTCTCTTATACGCTGCTGCTGCACCGCACGGCCTATATGTACTGCTTCTTGCTGCCCTTTGGGCTGGTGGACGTGACTGGCTTTATGACGCCGTTTGTCGTGGGCATCGTGGCTTACACCTTCTTTGGGTTGGATGCGCTGGGCGATGAGATCGAGGAGCCGTTTGGCCTAGAGAGCAACGACCTGCCCCTCGATACCCTGTGCCGCAGCATTGAGATCACTCTGCGCGAGTCTTTGGGTGAAACCGAACTGCCGCCGCCGCTGCTGCCAGTCAATTTTCGGCTGACGTAGGCCCCGGCAGGCCCAACTCTTTGCACAAACTTTCTACCGTGGCCTGCAAGGCGGCCACTTGGGCTTCTAGTGTGGTGACTCGTGCTTGCAGGGCTGGCGCTGTGCTGTCAGTGTGGCCGCTCTGGCTGGCGCTGCTGGCATCGACCGGGCCACAAAGCAAATGCGCCCAGCGCTGCTCCCGCGCACCGGGGGCGCGGGGCAATTGCAGCACCAGCGGGCCGCCTTTTTCGCTGCGGCGCTCTTGCAATTCGTCTAAAAACCCCTCCACCGAAGAAATATCGGCAAAGCGGTACCAGCGCTCGGCATTGATGCGCAGCTCCCCTGCGGTTTGCGGGCCACGCAGCATCAATAAGCCCAACAATACGGCAGATTGCTCAGGCACGCCGATGCCGCGCTGAAAGTTGTGCTCCCAGCGCGTGGTGCGCCCGCCGCTGCTTTCGTGTACCAGTGACAAGTGCTTGAGCTCGTCCAGCGCTTCTTGGGCTTGGGCATCGCTGACGTTCATCACCGGGTCACGGGTGGTTTTTTGGTTGCAGCCCAGCACTAAGCTATTGAGCGTGAGCGGGTAGCTGTCGGGCACGGTGCGGGCTTTTTCCATCAGGGTGGCTAGCACGCGGGCTTCTACGGCAGTCAGGGGGCGGGTGGTGGGATCAAAGGGCATGGCGGGGATAATCCAGAACAATGAAAAACATCGTGATTTTGATTTCGGGCGGCGGCTCTAATATGGCCGCCATTGTGCGCGCAGCGCAGCAACAACACTGGGACACCGGCCTAGGAGCGCGGGTGGCGGCAGTCATCAGCAACAAGGCAGATGCTAAAGGGCTAGAACTGGCCCGTGCCCAAGGCATTGCCACTGAGGTGCTTGACCACAAACAGTTTGACAGCCGCGAGGGCTTTGACACCGCACTGGCCGTGCTGATCGACGAGTACGATCCGGCGTTGGTGGTGCTGGCGGGCTTTATGCGTATCCTGACGCCGGGCTTTGTGGAGCACTACGCTGGGCGTTTGCTCAACATCCA
>JAIESZ010000166.1 GCA_019745615.1 Burkholderiaceae bacterium | reverse complement strand
GTATTCCGGGAATTTATGCTCCACCCAATCAAACACCCGGTCGTGTGTGGCTGCAGTTGTGGGCGCGCTGATATTCTCGGCAGTCTGTCCATTGCTTGCTGTCACAGGCCCAACGCCTGCACGGTATTCCCACGGCGCTTGCACTGCGCCGGTTGCCCACAGTCCGCGCCCTGCGCTTTGTGCTGCGTTCTGCAATCCCGGTAGAGCACTGCCTGCTTCAAGATACTTGGTATAGGCCCAAGCACAACCTTGGGACACCATAGCGGCCCCCACATCCGTAGCCTGAGCGGATACGCTGGCAATCGTGCGGCCATAGCGGTCTTTGCCATCGCTACATACCTGCAATGTTCCAGTGCCCAAGATGCTGGTCAAGCAGGCGGTAGATTCTGGCCCGAAGGGCTGGCTACGCTCTGGTGCATCGATTTGGTTAATACGCACGCGCTCTAAGCCCTGCGCAGTACGGATAGAAATGGTGTCGCCATCAATTACCCGGTCTACGGTGGCGGTCACGCACGTTCCTGATGGAGTGGCAGGCTTGATTGCAACTTCTGGCGGAGTTGTTGGTGCCGGTGCCGGGGTTGGTGCGGGCGCTGGGGCAGGAACAGGTGCCGGTGCTGGCGTGGGCGTGGGCGCTGGGGCGGGCGTAGGACTTGGGGCCGGTGCTGGGCTGCTGTGGCAGTGGTAATCCCCTGTCCTAGAGTTGCGATGGCAACCATATCTGTCGAGCCCACCAGAGTGGGCCAGCGCTGCGGATGTAGCAAGGGTGCCGATAGTGGCAATCAATAGTTGGATGCGTGCAGTTTGGTTCATGGCCAATTCTGCGCTATGGTGTTTGCGCGCATCCATTTCAATATAGTGTGCAAGAGTTACAGTTGCAAAATTATGTAAGGTTACTTTACTCAAAGTCCCCGTCTATTCCGAGGTGCCAGCTTTGTTAATGTGGAGTGCCCCACAGGCTTTTGCCCAGATTTCACGCCTTGGATTTCAGGCACCGCGTGTTTGCGCAAGCTCACTGCTTGTTTGAGTCTTGGGAGCAGTGAAGGAAGCCATCTGGGCCGGACTGCATGGCCGGTGCAGTTAGGAGGTCGGTGCCCCCAAAAAATTGGGCGAAAAAAAGCCCGCTGGGTGCGGGCTGGTAGGCACCCTGTTTTACAGGGCAGGGTGGTTTAGTGGAAAGTTGATGCCGTGGCTAAACTGCACTTATGAAACTCAAAATCAAAGCTATTGCTATCCTCGTCGCCCTGCTTGTTGCGTTGGGTATTTTTGGCAACATTATGAACAGGATAGAGGCTCATCAAAAAGAGGAAGCTGCAAAAGCCGCAGCGCTTGCATCGCTTGCAGCGAGAAAGCAAGCTCAGGAAAAGCGTGATGCGCAGCGAGCAGAGTTCGTAGCAAATAAGCCGCAGCTACTAGCGCAGGCCAAAGGCTTGATTGACCAAGGCAAACCAGATGCTGCCTTGGAGTTGCTGGCCAAGTTTGAGCAATTCAAAGACCCCGACATCGTTCATGCGCAACAACTGGCCCAGACGGCAAAGCGCATTCGAGCTCTATCGGATCAGCTAGCCACTAAGCCCAATGTGCTCAAAGCCATGGACATCTACCGAGAGCTGACCGCCTTGCAGCCGTCTAACCCGCTTTGGCCAGCCATGATGGAAGAGATCCAGCCGAAGGTTGCGGCAATCCAGATGCGGCAATCTCAAGTCCAAGCATCTGCTAACCGAGAGCAAGCCGTAAAACGGTTGTTTAGTCCTTGGGATGGCTCCGTGCATGTAGTAGAAGAGGCGGTAAAGGCCCGGCTGAAAGACCCTGATTCATACAAGCACGTCGAAACTAGGTACACAGATTCCGGGGCGGGCAACATCAAGGTGTTCACCCAGTACCGTGCCCGCAATTCATTCAATGCCGTGGTTCCTAGCACTGCCACTGCTGAAGTATCCCCGACAGGGGAGCTGATTTCGCTCTCCACGAACTAATGGTGCCCGCTTGCTTTTTTGGTGGTGACCCTGCGGCTTTACGTGCAAGGCCACCACCAAAACACCCTCGTACAAGGGCGTGGCCTGTTGCTACCAGCCCGGTAGCAGCAGAGAGGTTGATTTTTTAACGAGCAGCATGGTGCTGCGGGCGTGCAACGCCGTTCCCAGCGCTCCCGCGCTGCCGGTTGACCATCTGGCCGGTGCAAATAGTTTACCAGTAGGTAAGCAAAAAACTTACCTCGCGGTAAGTGATTCATGCAAAAAAAACCGCCAAGTGGCGGCTTTGGCGGGCGGGGCTATTTACACAATTCGAGGCCTTTGTTGGTGACACTGCCGATACCAATTTTCGTTCCAGGTATCTCCATGTTCTCCTTCCAGATGGGGGAAACATCGCGCCATCCCATGCTTGCAGCCCTACTGCTTGCTGTGCCATTGATGGCATAGATGGTGCCATTTGCTTCAAATGTCACCATGCTGCTTGCGCAGCGCAGCGTCCCTTTGTCCACTGTAAATGGCCAATCCTTACCCATTTGGGAACGAGATATTTCAATCTTCCCAGATTGGGCGGCAGCAACGATACCTGTCATTGACATGATGGCAAAAATAGCGTAACGCCTCATTGTGCTGCCTCAGTTTTTTGGCCCATGCTCTCGCGAACGCAGTCGAGTAGATTACGCAGGCAGGCTTCCGCATGAGTGCGCTGGCTCTCGGTCAACTTAGCCCACTCCAAGCGACTAATGCCTGAGAACGGCCAAGCATTCAGACCAAGGCCAGAATGCGATTGACCTCCACAGGCAGGCGAATCCTCCCGCGCACATGGCTGACCATCGTTCATGCTATCGACTGCCAGCATGTAGCTGCTACTGGCATTTGCCGTCTGCGGCACTTCCAGCGCTGTGCCGATTGGTAAGTCCAGCCATCCACAAGGAAGCTCAAAGGCTTCCTCCACTTTTGCCCGAAATTCTTCGCCCATGTGCCTGTTACCAGACGACAGTCTGGACAGATAGCTGGCCTCACAGCCGATCCGTTCGGCCGCCTTTCTCTTAGCCCCACGATCCCCGTGGTAGGACATGGCAATCAATTCGTCCAGCCGTTGGCGGCGGTGTTCCTTGATGTCTTTCATATTTCCTCCGAGAGGTGCAAAGAACTGATTGTTTCTATTTATTACCTTTGGGTAAATGACCAAGGGGTAATCTTTACGGATATGATGCTTACCATCTGGTAAACTTTTCGGATGCATGTCCTGACTGCCTACCTGAATTCCCTCGACACGCGAGAGCAACAAGACTTCGCTCGGCGGTGCAACACATCGGTCGGATATCTGAGAAAAGCTGTCTGCAACGGGCAACGGCTGGGAGAAATTCTCTGTTTGCACATCGATACCCACTCTCGTGGAGAGGTGAAATGCGAGTCCCTGCGGCCAGACATCGATTGGAGTTTGCTCCTGAACTGGGCCAAGCGACGACTGGAAAAGCAGGTTTGATTTTTGATTGAAGTGAGGTGTTTTCATGCGACCAAGTATCTCGATCACGACCAGTGGAAGCTATGTCGTAGAAGGGGGTGAAGCTGACAGCCAAGGCTGGGAGCGCATCCAATCGACGATTTACAAGACAGTCCACGAATTTCCCGGTGGAATTGAGGCTGTTGCCAAGTTGATGGATATCCCAAAGGGCACCTTGTCCCATAAGGTCAATCCACACAACACCACTCACCATCTGACGTTAGAAGAGTCGATCAAGCTGCAAAAAGTCACCCGCAATGTGGCCTTGTTACATGACTACAACGCTGAACTTGGCCATTCTGCCGTTCCCTGCGTGCGCCGCCCGGATGTGTTGACACCTTATGAGTCCCTAACCAACCTCGCTGCCGAGTTTGCCAACACGATGAAGGCGTTGGCCGACCCCATTCATCGGG
>JAIESZ010000207.1 GCA_019745615.1 Burkholderiaceae bacterium | reverse complement strand
TTTGCCATGACGCTGCTGGCACTGCCTTTCCTCAAATTTACCGGCGCGTTGCTGCTGGTATGGATTGGCGTCAAACTGCTGGCTCCCGATGAAGAAGGCCACGGCGACGTGCAAGGCAGCGACAAGCTGCTGGCCGCCATCAAAACCATCATCGTGGCCGACTTGGTGATGAGCGTAGACAACGTGATTGCCATTGCCGGTGCCGCACAAAACGCCGGAGACCACCAAATGCTGTTGGTCTCCTTGGGTCTGCTGATCTCCATCCCGATCATTGTGTGGGGCAGCCAGTTGGTCATCAAGCTGATGGAGCGCTTCCCCATCATCATCACGTTGGGCGGTATGTTGCTGGGCTGGATTGCCGGCGGCATGTTGGTATCTGACCCGGCACTGGCCAACCCCGACCAATGGCAATGGATGCTCAAGCTGCCCCAGTCGGACACCCTCAAGTACGCTGCCAGCGTGGCTGGTGCTCTACTGGTATTGGGCTTGGGCAAACTGATTGTGGCCCGCCGCAAGACGACAGAGAACGCTGCTGCCCACTAAAGGGGCCATAAGCTGCTACGGCTGCGGCTGCTTAATGCAGTCCAGCCGCAGCCTGTTCTTTAGCCAATGCCTGCACAGCGCGCAGGCGGGTATCTATGATCGATACCTCAACAAAATCTTGGGCGCTGCTGCTTTTGCGCGCCCACTCTTGCCCGGCCTTAAACCGATCTATGGCGGCAGCATAGTCATAACGGGCAGCATGGGCTTCTGCCTCAGCGCGTATCGCCCGCAGTGTCTGGCCTTGGGCTTGGCAGGCGCTGGCCAGTGCCTGCCAAGCGCTGGCATCGCGTGGATGGGCACTCACCCACGTTTGCAATGGCCCCACTACCTCTGACGCACGCCCTAGGGGCAAGGCAATTTGCGCCCGCAACAACAGGCCAGGGCGGTCTTCTCGGCCCAACGCTGGCAACTGCTGCCATGCAGCCGCCGCATCGCCTACCGCCAGTTCTATCTCTGCCCCTAGCCATTGGGCAAGCGTGTGCGCGCGTGTATCACCTTGCACCGCCACTTGCAGGCGGGCCAGCCACTGGCGTGCTTGGCGTGGCTCATGCAATTGACTGGCGGCCAAAATAGCCGCATACCAAGCACCCACCTGCTGGTGTGGTGCGCGCTGGGCAAAACCATTGCTTCGGGGTTCAGCCAACCACTGACGCAGCATATCAGCACCGGGGCGCGATAGCACCCGCGCCCGCGCCGCCAGCATGGCATGTTCTAGGGTGGGCACCAGCACTTCACGGGCCGCTTGCAGTGGCAGGCGCGCCTGCATATCGGCCACGCGCTGGGTGGTCAGGGGGTGGCTGCGCAGGTAGGGCCAAGAACCGTTGTCGTTGAGTCGGTTGGCCTGCTGCAATTTGTCAAACATGCCCACAAAACCCTGTGGCGCAAACCCAGCCGGTGCCATCAGGCTGTAGCCTACCCGGTCTGCTTCGCGCTCCATATCGCGAGAAAAATTGAGCTGGTTTTGCACCGCCAGCGCCTGCCCGCCCACGGTCAGTGCCTGCGCAGCCTGCGGGTTTTTGCTCGCAGCCAACATAGCCAACACCATCGTGCCCAACAGCAGCGGTGTCTGGCGGTTTTGCTGCGTGAGCAGCCGGGCGATGTGCCGCTGCGTAACATGGCTTAGTTCGTGTGCCAGCACCGAGGCCAGTTCGTCGCGGTTAGCCACTACCCCCAATAAACCCAGATGCACCCCCAAATAACCACCGGGCAGGGCAAAGGCATTGATAGAGCGGTCGCGCCCCAACAGCACCTCCCACGCAAAATGCTCCTCCAGTTCCGGCGGTAACTCACCACGCGCCTGCGCCGCTGCCAGCAAGGCTAACCACTGCGCCTGCACATAGTCTTGCAGCACTGGGTCATCCAAATAGTCGGGATCACGGTACAACTCGCGGATGATGCTATCACCCAAGCGCCGCTCGGTGATGACGCTGAGATCAGCCCCTTCCCCCAAGGTAGGCAAGCCCGGCCCGGCCACGGCCACCGAGGGAACCACCGAACCCATGCCCACCATGGACACCGACAAGACCAACGCGTTGACGGCCATAGATAGAGCAGAACTTTTCATGGTGTCCGATTAATCAAAACGAATCCAACGCTACAAAGCCCACCGGCTGGGCTGATTTAGCATCGATCAACACCGTCCAAGCCAGTTTGCGCGACAACAGTGGCAAATAACGCAACTCCGCAGGATTTTTTCCAGTCTGAGCGATAGCGAGGTCAATAGCGTCTGTCTGTGCTGGAAAACGTGATCGGAGTTGTACTACCGGCTGCGATTCTTGCAAAATTTGGGGCTGGGCAGCCTCGTAAGACTGCCACAGATTCGGCTGGGCCGCTTGGGGAATACCGCCAGTGGCCTGCAAAATAGACTCAATGGCTTCGTTGCCTTGCAGTGGACGCAGCGATAGCAACGTGGGGCCAAGCAAAGGCAGCTTCTGCAAACCGGGTGGGGCTTTGGCCAGCATTTCAGGCTCAATGTCCACGGCATGTACCACCGCCATACGCCGGTATTCAAAAACCAGATGCACTGGCCGCGCTACAAATACTGTCCACAGCCCGTAGCTCAAAGCCGCCACCTGCAACAAGCCAATCACCGTGAAATCCATCATAAGGTGGCGGCGAGTTTTAGTGGCGTTAAAAATCACCAACGTGATTAGCGGCCCCAGCACCACATCAACCGCCACCACCAAAACAAACAGCTCGCGCCCACCCGAAATTTCACGGTAGGGGTACGGATACCACCAACCAAATACCAGCAGTGCGGCCAAGGTAGCAATGGTCAGGCTAATGAAAAGGTGGATGGCGCTGGCATGTAGACGAAATTTCCAAACACACATAATTAATAATAATAAATTATTTAAATAAAAAAAGCGGCCGAAGCCGCTTTTCTATTGATTATTTCAATCGATTAAATTGCTTTGCACGAACCGGGCAAATATTTCAAAGGCATAGGATTAGTTGCTGCAGGGCCACACTTCCACTCGGTGATTGTCTTTCCACCATCACTTGCACCAGCCAATGCCGTTGCTCCCACATAAGGAACCATGCTAATAGCATTCAGGGTGCCGGAGGTGCCCCCCTTCAGAGTAGTATCATCGCCAACCACTGTGATGACACCATTTTTATCAGCTGAACCAGATTTAACCATTTTGGTTGCAGTGATGGTGCAAGACGCCGCTAGAGCTGTTTCAGCATTAGCAGTCGGTGAATTTTGTACTGTATCAGTGATAGTGGTACGGCACGAAGATGCAGCGAGAATCACTTCGGATACACGAGCACGCACCGTGTAGTCTTGATACGCTGGCAGCGCCACCGCAGCCAAAATACCAATGATCGCAACAACGATCATCAATTCAATCAGGGTAAAACCCTTTTGCAGATTGTGTTTCATGAGTCTCTCCTTAGAGTCTGTTGGGAAATGACAACCTGCAGAAGAATTCTTCAGGTTCTCAAAGAGAGTAGCATCTTGCGTGCCAAAGCTACAAAATATGAGCAAGTACATCTTGCCACAGGCAAAATTCTTCCATAACTCGGTTTTTCGTTACAAGTGCTGACAAATTAGGCCAAAATATAAGTCAATACTGACATTTTTGTCGTATTTTTTGTTCAGCCTAAGACATTGCTACCCCAGTGATAGGTCGATCCGTATGCTACGAGCGTGGCAATCAACTTCAGACCAACCGCATGAACTGTGCTGTTTTCCTCACCACACTGGTACCATGCCTCATGCTAGCACCAGCAAAAACCCCGCCAACTGCACTGAGCTGGCGGGGTTTGGCTTGTAGGGTGGTAGGCCGTGTTGGACTTGAACCAACGACCAAAGGATTATGAGTCCTCTGCTC
>JAIESZ010000268.1 GCA_019745615.1 Burkholderiaceae bacterium | reverse complement strand
CTGCGCTTGCAGCAGGCGGCTGCGCAGTTCGGGCAGGTTGTCTACTTCCAGCGCCAAATGCGAGGCCGCACTGGCCGTTGGCCCGCGTTCGGTGGGCACCAGCTCTATGCGCTGTGGGCCAGCAGCAAAGCGCAGGGCCTTGCCAGTGGGGTAACGCAGTTCAGGCAGCCCCAGCAAATCGCTGTAAAAGTTGCGAATCTGACCTTCTGCCCCGGCAGGAAAGGTCAACTGCACATGGTTGATCGAATGGATAGCCATAGGGGTGCTGCTTTCAGTAGGAGATGGCAAACCCGCCCTTAGGAGCGCGAGCCAGCACACGGCAAGGGCGTTGTGCATTCAGCCCCCAAGCAGTGGCCGTGACGCACAGCAAACGTTGCAGACGTTGGTGCAAGGGAAAGGGCATCGGTGCGGGCATAGCGTTCTCCTAAAAAGAGGCGGGGTAAACACTGCGCCTTAGCGCAGGTCGATAGGCGCAGCGTGGCGCAAATTGAGCTTTTTCGGGATCAACTTCAGCTCAAAAAAGGTGTCGGCAATGGCTTGCTGCTCGGCCAAAATATCGGGCGTGACGGGTAGGCTGCCGTAGCGCAGGTTGTTCACATACAGCTCGACAATCGAGCGTTCCAGCCCCAACACCTTCGAGAGTTCTTGCGCGGCCTCAGCTTTGTTCTTGGCGGCCCAAGCGTCAATCGCACTCACTTCCTCAATGGCAATCTTGAGGGCGTCGATGTTCTTGGTGGCAAACTCGCGTGAGGTGAAGTAGTAAGCCCGGTTGTTAGCCACCCCAGCAGCATCGGCCAGCACCCGCGCCTCCAGCGTCTTGATGGCTGAGGACAAGAACGGGTCCCAAATTACCCACGCATCCACTGAGCCGCGCTCAAAGGCGGCACGGGCATCGGCGGGCGGCAAAAACACCACCTGCACATCGGCATATTTCAGGCCATGCTTTTCTAGCAGTTTGACCAAAAAATAATGCACATTGGAGCCTTTGTTCAGTGCAATCTTTTTGCCCTTGAGGTCGGCCACTTTTTGCAGGGTCGAGCCTTTGGGCACCAGCACTGCTTCGTTGTGTGGGCGCGGCACGGTGGTGCTGGCATAGACCAGCGGCGCACCGGCGGCTTGGGCAAAAATGGGCGGCGCTTCGCCCACATCGCCAAAGTCAATCGAGCCGACATTGAGCGCCTCTAACTGCACCGGCCCGGCAGTGAACTCCGTCCAAGTCACGCTCACGCCCAATGGGGCGAGGCGTTTTTCTAGCGTGCCCCGGCCTTTGAGGATGGAAAGCCAGCCCTTTTGGTAGCCAATGCGCAGCACGCGGCCTGCGCTGCCCGATTGGGCCAGTGCAGTACCCGTAGCGCCCAGTGTGGCGGCCAGAGCCACAGCGCCAGAAGCCAGCAAACGGCGGCGCGATAAAGTGGTGAAATCGTTCATGATGGTTTCTCTCTCGTCATCAAATCAGTAAGGACGCGGGCAAAGCAGCGCCCTGCCCCGACATCGGGGCCAAAATGCAATACAGGAAGAACCGCCGGGCCATGTGCTGGCCCGCTGGCGTGGGGTGGGGCGTTAAACGCTACAGCGCACTTGGGAAAAACTCACCGCCTCAAACGCTCCAGCCGCCAAGCTGGCCGGGCGCAGGGTGTCGCTCAGGAGGATATGGGTGGCATCATCTAACCGGGCACCAATGTCGGGGTGAACGGTGTAGGCCCCTTCTGGCGTCAGCGTGACTTGGGCATCGGTGGCATAAATGCCGGGCAAGATGTGTTTGGCCCCCAGCGATTGCAATACCGGGCGCAGCGCATAGTCCAGCGCCAACATGTGGTGCGGGCTGCCACCAGTAGCCAAGGGCAATACCGTTTTGCCCTTGAGTGCCGTTTGCGGCAGCAAGTCTAAGAAGGCCTTGAGCACGCCGCTGTAGGCCGCTTTGTACACTGGCGTAGCCACCACAATCACTTCGGCGCGCTCTACTTGGGCCGCTGCCGCTACCACCGCCGGGTGGCCAAAATCGGCCCGTACCAAGGCTTCGGGGGCCAAATCGCGCACATTGATGCGCTCGCTGCGAATGCCCTGCACCGACAGGCGCAGCGCCACGGCATCCAACAAAGCAGCGGAACGTGAACGCTCAGTGGGGCTGCCAGCAATCAACAAAACAGACATGATGGGCTCTTTTCTGTGGGTGTTTGCTTACTTGCGGGCGTAAATTTGGTCAAAACTGCCGCCGTCGGCAAAATGCTCTTTGGCCGCCTTGTCCCAACCACCAAAGGCATCGTCAATGGTGAACAGGTTCAGCTTAGGAAACTGCGTCGCATACTTGGCCTTGGCTTTGTCCGACACCACCGGGCGGTAAAAATGCTTGCCTGCAATGTCTTGGCCTTCTTCGCTGTACAGGTACTTCAGGTAGGCTTCGGCCACCGCACGGGTGCCTTTTTTGTCCACGTTTTTATCCACCACCGTCACCGCAGGCTCGGCCAAAATGCTGATGCTGGGCACCACAATCTCAATCTTGTCGCCAAACTCTTTTTTCAGCAAATAGGCTTCGTTTTCCCAAGAGATAAAAGCATCGCCTTGGTTGCGCTGCGAGAAGGTGATCGACGAGCCACGCGCCCCGGTATCGAGCACCGGCACATTGGCGTAGAGCTTTTGCACAAAGTCTTTCGCTTTGGCCTCGCCGCCGTACTTGCGCTTGGCAAACTCCCACGCTGCCAAATAGTTCCAACGCGCCCCGCCAGAGGTTTTGGGGTTGGGGGTAATCACGCTCACGCCGGGCTTGACCAGATCGTCCCAATCTTTAATGGCCTTGGGGTTGCCCTTGCGCACCACCAGCACAATGGTGGAGGCGTAAGGCGAAGAGTTGTGCGGCAGGCGTTTTTGCCAATCTTTGGGAATCAACTTGCCGTTGGTGTGCAGCGCATCGGTATCGCCCGCCAAGGCCAGAGTCGCCACATCGGCATTGAGGCCATCAATCACGGCGCGGGCTTGTTTGCCTGAGCCGCCGTGCGATTGCTGGATCGTTACATCCTGCCCGCCTTGGGCCTTCCAGTGCTTGGCAAACGCTTGGTTGAACTCCACATACAGTTCGCGGGTCGGGTCGTAGGATACGTTCAAGAGCGTCACGCCTTGGGCGAGAGCCGACACTGTGCTGAGGGTCAAAGCCGCAGCGGCCAAAGGAATCTTGATAAAGTGGCGACGAAGGCTCATGGCGAATCTTTCTGGGGTCTGAAATGCAATGGCCCGATTCTGAAAGCCATGCCTCCAAACTGGAACGACTGAATTTTTGGTTTTTAATTACTTAAACATCTAAAGAAAAGAATTGATATGGCAAGAATGGTTCAATGCGTCAAGCTCGGCAAAGAAGCCGAAGGTTTGGATTTCGCCCCGTACCCCGGCGAACTGGGCAAGCGCCTGTGGGAAAACGTGAGCAAAGAAGCGTGGGCCGCGTGGCTCAAGCACCAGACCATGCTGGTCAATGAAAACCGCCTGAACTTGGCCGACGCCCGCGCCCGCCAGTACTTGGCCCGCCAGATGGAACAGCACTTTTTTGGCGGCGGTGCCGATGCCGTGCAGGGCTACGTACCCCCCAGCGCCTGAATGGCCGAACCGATCCACTGGCTAGACGACGGCACCCCCTACAGCCCGCGCTTTAACGACCGCTACCACAGCGAGCAGGGGGCCGTGTTAGCGCAGGCGTGCGAGGTGTTTTTGCAGGGCTGCGGCCTGCCCGAAGAGTGGGCCGGTCAGCCGCAATGGCGGATTTTAGAAACCGGCTTTGGCTTTGGTCTTAACTTTCTCGTCACTTGGGCAGCATGGCGTGCTGACCCACAGCGCCCCAAGCTGCTGCATTTTGTCTCCCTAGAGGCATGGCCGGTAGCGGCAGACGA
>JAIESZ010000072.1 GCA_019745615.1 Burkholderiaceae bacterium | reverse complement strand
CAGATCAGCGCCGTGGGCCGCTTTTATGGCCAGATGGCGCTGCTGCTGTTTGTCGTTATCAATGGGCACCTGCTGCTCATCATGGCAGTGGTCGATAGCTTTAGCCACTTTCCGGTTAATGGCAATTTTTTGCAGTCGCTGGGCCAAATGAAGTTGCACCAGCTAGGCTCTTCGTTGTTCTCTAGTGCCTTGTGGATTGCTTTGCCCCTGATGGCGCTGCTGCTGTTTGTCAATCTGACGATGGGTGTCATCTCGCGGGTTGCACCCCAAATGAACATCTATGCCGTGGGCTTTCCGGTCACACTCACGGTGGGCTTGCTCGGCATCATGGCTACTTTGCCCATGCTAGAGCACCCTGTCCTGACCCTGATGCAGCAGGCGATTGACCTGTTTTCTGCCCGGCGATAGCTTTGTTGCAATTCTCGACTGTTTGAGTCGCCTATATTTAATTGATCAGACAATATTTGCCTAGTCAATTAAATTCTGGGTATGTCCACACCACCTCTCTCGCAAAGCCATTTTTATTCTCCAGAGCAGTACGAACCCTGCCAGAGCGTGGGCTACTTGATGCGCAAGGTGGTCGAATCCATCCGTGTGCAGGCCGATGCCCGGTTGGCGGTGCATGGAGTCACAGCGGTGCAATGGGTGCCGCTGTTTCTGTTGCTCAAATCGGGGCGTGCCACCGTGGCTACTTTGTCGCGTGAGATTGAGGTCGATCCGGGGGCCATTACCCGGGCGCTGGATCGACTGGAAGCCAAAGGGCTAGTGCAGCGCCAGCGCTGTAACGATGACCGCCGCGTGGTGTATGTGATCTTGACCGAGGCGGGGCGCGCAGTAGCAGAACAGGTGCCCGCCGTGCTGGCCGAAGTGCTCAATGGACATCTGTGTGATTTCAGCATGGAGGAGTGGCAGCAGCTACAGCATTTGTTGCAGCGCATGTTGGTCAATGGCCGTGCTTGGTGTCAGACCCTTGATGCAGAAGCCCCAGATCTTTGACCCTTTGTTGCAGGTAGTCCATGCCGATTTCCATTTTTTCTTCCCGCACTGGTCGCATGGCTTGGGTGTTGGCCGCTTTGGTCACTGCCGGTTGTGCTGCCCCTGGCCCTGAGCACCCACCGTTAGCCACCACCACGGCGGCTATGCTGGGCCTTGGAGCTGCCGACACCACGGTGGTGCCAACGCAATGGTGGCAGGGGCTGGGTGATGCGCAGCTCAATCAGTTGATGGCTCATGCCCTGCAAGGGCATCCCAGTTTGGCAGCGGCCCGCGCCCGGCTGGCCCGTGCGCAGGCGCTGGCCGATGTCAGCCGCAGCACAGACGGCCCCCATGCCAGCTTAGGCGCTGATGCCACGCGCCAGCACTACAGCGCCCACGGTTTGGTGCCTGCCCCCATCGCCGGAAACACTTGGAACAGTGCTAATCTGCAAGCCACTGTGGGCTGGTCGCCCGACTTCTTTGATCGCAATGCCACAGAGCTGGCGGCGGCTTTGGGTCAGGCACGGGCTGCTCAGGCCGATGCCGCCGCAGCCACCCAAGTGCTGGCGGCGCAAGTGGGGCGCAGCTATATTGCCTTGGCCCGGTGGTTGGCCCAGCAGGCCGTGGTAGAGCAAACGCTGGTACAGCGCCAAGCCCTGTGGGGTCTGACGCGGCAACGTGTGGCTGCCGGTTTGGACAGTCAGGTGGATGCCACGCAAGCCCAAGCGGCCTTGACCGAAGCACAATCCCAACAAGAGGTGTTGCAAGAGCAAATCACCTTGGCGCGGCGTCAAATTGCGGTGCTGTGCGCCCAAGCCCCGGATGCCCAATCTGCCTTGACTCCCCGGCTGGAACAGTTGACGCTGGAGCCTGTCCCCGACACCTTGGGTGCTGACCTGCTGGGCCGCCGTGCTGACGTGGTTGCTGCCCGTTGGCGTGTCGAAGCGGCTACGCAAGGAGTAGCGCTGGCCCGCACCGATTTTTACCCCGACATCCATTTAGGTGCCTTCATCGGTCTGAATGCACTGGGCCTGAACCACCTGCTCTCTACCGGAGCGCGCCAAATGGGTGTCACACCCGCTTTGCGCTTGCCGCTGTTTGACGGTGAGCGCCTGCGTGCCCAACTGGGTAGCCGTCAGGCCGAACTAGACGCCGCTATTGCCCAGTACAACGGTGCGGTGCTGGAGGCGGTCAAGCAAGCGGGCGATGCCATCGCCTCAGCGCAATCGCTGACCCGCCAACACAGCTTGCAAGCCCAAGCCAGCGCGCAGGCCCAGACTAGCTACCGCTTGGCAGCACAGCGCCACCAAGCGGGTCTGTCCAACACCCTAGCCTTGTTGCACAGCGAAAGCCAAGTGCTGGCACAGCGGCGTCTGGCTGTGGATGTGCGTGCGCGCCAACTCGACACCCAGATTGTGTTGATGCAGGCGCTCGGTGGTGGCTGGCATGACGACACTGCCCCCTTGACCACAGCCACCCGCTGATTCTCTCCCCCTTGGATTTCCGATTGCCCTGCATCTGAAAGTAGTACGCCGATGAGCACCCTGACCCCTAACGAGATGAAAACCGCGCGCCGCCGTGGTCTGGCCCTGATCGCTGCTGCCACCGTGGTCGGGGGGCTAGGCTGGGCGGGCTGGCAATGGTTGCACGCCGGGAATTTTCAAAGCACAGACAACGCCTATGTGGCGGGCCATGTCGTACAAATCACGCCACAGGTGGCGGGCACCGTGGTGTCCATCGGGGTAGAAGACACCGAATTTGTCCGGGCGGGGCAGGTGCTGGTGCAACTGGATGCCGCAGATGCCCGCATTGCGCTGGAGCAAGCCCAAGCACAGTTGGCCCAGACCGTACGGGAAGTGCGCACGCTGTTTGCCAACCATGGCGCACTCAAAGCGCAGATCCGTCTGCGTGAGGCTGATTTGGCCCGCGCCCAAGCCGAGGCGGTGCGGTTGCAAGACGATGTCAACCGCCGCGCCCCCCTGCTGGCTACCGGCGCGGTGGCGCAGGAAGAACTCCAACACGCCAAGGCCCAGTTGACCTCAGCCCAGAGTGCGGTGGCTGCGGCCCAATCCGCCTTGCTCACGGCCAAAGAGCAACTGCTGGCCAGCCAGACACAGACCGATGGCACCACACCGCAAGAGCACCCCAGTGTGCAGCGGGCTACGGCCCATGTGCGCGAAGCCCATCTGGCCTTGGAGCGTACACAATTGCGCGCCCCGGTCGATGGGCATATTGCCAAGCGTGGTGTGCAATTGGGCCAGCGCGTCGCTGCCGGTGCCCCCTTGATGACGGTGGTCGCCCTCGACAAACTTTGGGTCGATGCCAACTTCAAAGAAAGCCAGTTGCAGAGTCTGCGCATCGGCCAGCCTGCTGAATTGACCGCCGATGTTTACGGTAGCAAGACTGTTTACCACGGTACAGTGGCCGGTTTGGGGGCTGGAACAGGCGCGGCCTTTGCCCTGTTGCCTGCACAAAATGCCACTGGCAACTGGATCAAGGTGGTGCAGCGGGTGCCGGTACGTATTGCGCTGGATGCTAAAGAGGTAGCCGCCCATCCCCTGCGCGTGGGCCTGTCGATGGAGGCCGTGGTAGATGTACACCAGCAGGAGGGCAAATCGCTGGCAGACACACCGCGCACCGATCCTGCCCAGATCACCCAAGTGTTTAACACCCCCCAGCACACTGCGGATGCTGAGGTGCAGGCCATCATTGCCACCCATTTGGGCCACCCGCCGGTGGCGGCTGCCAGCAGCGCCCGTGCGCTGCCATAAGTTCAGGCTGTTATGAGCGTGATTGCACCGCCCACCGCCCCAGCGGTAGCCCCTCCTGTAGCGGCACCGCCCCCGGCCCACCCCCCCTTGCAGGGCAGTACCCTGCTGCTGGGTACTTTGGCCC
>JAIESZ010000078.1 GCA_019745615.1 Burkholderiaceae bacterium | reverse complement strand
GCATGGACGATAAACACCTTGCAGCCCGCCTCGGCTACAGTGCCCACAAAGTCGCGCACAAAGCCATAGTCTTCGTTTTTGTCGATGCCAATGCGGTGTTTGACGGTGACCGGCACCTCCACCACATCGACCATCGCTTTGATGCAATCGGCCACCAAGGTAGGCTCTTGCATCAGGCAGGCTCCAAAAGCGCCACGCTGTACGCGTTCACTGGGGCAACCACAATTGAGGTTGATCTCGTCATAGCCCCATGCTTGCCCAAGGCGGGCGCTGCGTACCAGCACTTCGCGCTCACTGCCACCCAGTTGCAACGCCACCGGATGCTCCTCCGCATTGAAGCGCAAATGGCGCTCAGTACCGCCATGCACAATGGCACCGGCATTGACCATCTCGGTGTAGAGCAAGGCCCGTTGAGACAATAGCCGATGAAAGAAGCGACAATGGCGGTCTGACCAATCGAGCATGGGCGCGACGCTCATGCGCCACAGCGAGTGAGTATTAGGAGTTTCAGGGACTTCTCTGTGAGACATTGGGATTTAGCGCGCTGCTGCTCGGTTCTTTTTTCGGTTATTCCGTTGGATTTTGCGTTATTTTGAGGATGGCGGTGCTACATTGAGTGCTATGGCACCAACTTTGTAGCACTGCCATCACACAACGCAAGCGCAACGATAGTAGCGCAGGCTACACAGCACAAATCTGCATCAACAATGGCGGCAAGATCACGCACACACAGTGAGGCCCCAACCTTTGACTGCCGGGTGCTGGCCCTAGAGTGGCTGCGGCGGCGCGCAGTTGAAGTTGCCCCCAGTCTGGGTTTTGCCAGCCCTTGATGGGGTGCTCGCAACATGCCCAAAGCCAGTTTCTAGGCGCATCTTGAACGTCTTACGTCACCCAAAGATGCACGACTCAACTGTGTTGCCAGCCAGCCTTCATCGGTGTTCATGGTGTGCGCCCTCCACGTGACAAGTCCTTTAGGGGGAGAGGATGTCAAGTGATTGGCGAGATTGCACTGGCGATTGAAATGGGCGAAAGCATTCACATGGAGGCGGGAGTGGCACATGGATCTTGCACGGACTTGTCGCCGAGCAAGAAGCGATGCAGAAAAGCTCCTTCCCACATAAAAAAGGCAGCCAAGGCTGCCTTTACTCTGTGCCGTTGCGCCAGAAAACTTGGCGCTTTTTTTAGCCCTTCTTGCCCACCATCTGGATGATGCTAGAAAAGTCCAGCCCCCCCTGCCCGGCGATGCTGTGCATGGCATACAGATTGCGCGCCAAGCCACCCAGCGGCGTTGATGCCTTAACGGCAGTGGCATTTTCTTGCGACAGGCCCAAGTCTTTGAGCATCAGATCAGTGCCAAAGCCCCCGGCATAGCCTTTGCTGGCCGGTGCGTTTTCATGCACACCGGGGCAGGGGTTGTATTTTTCCAGCGCCCAGTTGCCGCCAGAGCTGCGGCGCATGATTTCCGAGAGCACCTTGGGATCGAGCCCATTGGCCACGCCCAAAGCGATGGCCTCAGAGGTGCCGATCATCAGAATGCCCAGCAGCATGTTGTTGCAGATTTTGGCAGTTTGGCCTGCACCCACAGCACCGGCATGGAAAATGTTGGCCCCCATTTTTTCCAGCAGTGGACGGGCGCGTTCCAGCACGGCAGCATCGCCACCGACCATAAAAGTCAGCGTACCAGCAATGGCACCGCCGGTGCCACCCGACACCGGAGCATCAATAAACTGCACGCCTTGGGCCTGCGCGGCATCAGCCACTTTGCGTGCGCTGGCGGCAGCGATGGTGGAGCAGTCAATCACCAGTGCGCCCGCTGGCAGCAGGGGCAATACGCCAGCCTGTGTGCCGTTGCCCAAAAACAGCGCTTCGACGTGGGCGCTGGCGGGCAACATGCTAATCACCACTTCAGCGCCTTGCACGGCGGCAGCGGCATCGGTGGCAATGGCCACGCCTTCGGCGGCCAGTTTCTCGCAGGCGCTGGTGGACAGATCAAACGCTTGGACGGTGTGGCCGGCCTTGTGCAGGTTCAGGGCCATTGGGCCGCCCATATTGCCTAGGCCGATAAATGCGATGTTCATGGTGTTGTCTCCAGTGTGGTGTTGTTGGGGGTGGCTTTAGCGGATGGCGTCGGGGGCGTCTGAGTCGAGCATGCGGCGAGCAATGATGACGCGCATGATCTCATTGGTGCCTTCTAAAATTTGGTGTACGCGGGCATCGCGCAGCAAGCGCTCTAGCGGGTATTCGCGGATGTAGCCGTAGCCGCCATGCAATTGCAGCGCCTCGTTGCAGACGGTAAAGCCCGCATCGGTGGCAAAACGCTTGGCCATCGCGCAGTAGGTACTGGCATCAGGGGCACCGGCATCGAGTTTGCTGGCCGCCAAGCGCACCATTTGCCGCGCTGCCACCAGTTCGGTGGCCATATCGGCCAGCTTGAATTGCAAGGCTTGGAAGCTCGCCAAGGTTTTGCCAAATTGCTTGCGCTCTTGCATATAGCTTTGCGCTTGTGTCAGTGCGCCTTGGGCGGCCCCCACCGAGCAGGTGGCAATGTTGATGCGCCCGCCGTCCAAGCCCTTCATGGCAATTTTGAAGCCCTCGCCCTCTTGGCCCAGCAGGTGGTCGTGCGGGATGCACACGTTGTCAAAACTGATGGTGCGCGTAGGCTGGCTGTTCCAGCCCATTTTTTCTTCTTTTTTGCCGTAGCTGATGCCGGGGGTATCGGCAGGCACGACAAACGCAGAAATGCCTTTAGCACCATCTTCGGTGCTGCCGGTGCGCGCCATCAAGATCAGCACTTCGGTACTACCAGCACCGGAGATAAACGCCTTGGCCCCGTTGATCACATAGCCATCGTCGGTGCGTTGGGCGCGGGTTTTGATAGAACCAGCATCAGAACCGGCACCGGGTTCGGTCAGGCAGTAACTGGCCAACTTTTGGCCGGTAGTGAGCGCTTCGCCCCACGTGGCGCGCACGGCATCGGTGGCCCAAGTGCCCAGCATCCACGTCGCCATGTTGTGGATGGTGATAAAGGCAGTGGTGGAGGGGTCTACCGCTGCCAACTCTTCAAACACCATCGTGGCATCGAGCCGGGGCAAAGCCAAACCGCCCGCGTTCTCAGGGGTATACAGGCCGCAAAAACCCAGCTCGCCCGCTTTGGCGATGGCCTCACGCGGAAAGATGCCTTCAGCATCCCAATGCGCAGCATGGGGGGCCAATTCGGCTTGGGCAAAATCGCGCGCCGTCTGGGCAAAAGCGCGTTGTTCTTCGGTCAGCTCAAAATCCATAGACAAAAGTCTCCAGCAGGGTTCTGGGAGGTTGCAGGATTGTGGGGGCAGCGGCGGGCGCGGTAGACCCGCTGCACGCTGCCCCGTGGGCCTTATTTCAGGCTGATAGTGGTGTTGACGCCTTGGTTGGTGGTGCTATCGTCAAACCAGCGTGCCGTGACGGTCTTGGTTTGGGTGTAGAACATCACCACTTGCTTGCCGTAGGGGCCGAGATCGCCCAGCTTAGAAGCACGCGAACCAGTGAACGAGAAGATTGGCACAGGCACGGGGATTGGCACGTTGATACCCACTTGGCCGACGTCAATTTCTTCTTGGAACTTGCGCGCTGCTGCACCCGATTGGGTGAAGATAGCGGTGCCGTTGCCATTGGGGTTGGCGTTGATAAATTCGATGGCTTCGTCCAAGTCTTTGGCGGCCACCAAGCTCAATACGGGGCCAAAGATTTCTTGGTCATACACGGCCATACCGGGTTGCACGCCAGAGAAAATGGTGGGGCCGACAAAGTTACCATCTTCAAAACCGGGCACTACAGGCTTGCGGCCATCGAGTTCGAGGGTGGCACCATCGGCCACACCGCGCTCAATCAG
>JAIESZ010000356.1 GCA_019745615.1 Burkholderiaceae bacterium | reverse complement strand
CCCGGCTCGGTAGCACAACAAGCGGGTTTGCAGGGCGGCGATTGGGTGCGCAACGCGGCCATCGGCACCGAAGAGCTACGCCCAGTGCGCTCCTTTGAAGACCTGCGCTGGCTGCTGACCCAAGCGGCGCTCGATACCACCTCTATCCGCCTCGAAGTGCAGTCCGCCGAAGGCGCACGCCTGCGCTCGGTGCTGTTGCCCTTAGAGCAGTTGGATGTGCGCGAGGCCGATGCCCAACTGCTGCGCAAGGTGGGTATTGTCTCGCCGTGGACGCGCCCAGTGATTGGCGGTGTGAGCCCAGACGGTGCCGCGCGGCGTGCCGGTCTGCGTGAAGGCGATTTGATTTTGCAGGTGGGGGCCGTAGAGGTAGTAGACGGCCAGCAATTGCGCGACTTGATTCGCAATTCTGTGCGTGCGGGTCAGCCCATTGCGCAAACGTGGCGTTTGCAGCGTGCTGGGCAGGTGTCAACGCTGGAGGTTCGGCCTGATCTGGTCACTGAGCCTGCTGGTGCTGTAGCCCGTATTGGGGCTTATGTGGGTGCGCCCCCCGAATTGATCACCGTAGAGTATGGTTTAGGCGAGAGCCTTTGGCATGGTGCAACGCGCACTTGGGATGTATCGCTACTGAGCCTGCGCATGATGGGGCGCATGGTGATTGGCGAGGCCTCGCTCAAAAACCTGAGTGGCCCCCTGACCATTGCCGACTATGCTGGCCGCTCTGCCAGTATGGGCCTGACACAGTACTTGTTGTTCTTGGCACTCATCAGTGTGAGCCTGGGCGTACTCAATCTGCTGCCGCTACCAGTGCTTGATGGCGGCCACCTGATGTATTATCTTTGGGAAGGCGTAACGGGCAAGGGCGTATCTGACGCCTGGATGGAGCGCCTACAGCGTGGCGGAGTGGCTTTGTTGCTGCTCATGATGTCCATCGCCTTGTTCAACGATATCACCCGGCTTTTGGGCTAATCTTACGCACACCGCTGCAAGGCTGCGGTGGCACCCGCTTGACTCATGAAAACACATCATCACCGCTTTGGTATGCGTACGGCATCGGCTGTTGCTGCCCTGATTTTTGCTGCCCCGGCGGCTTGGGCGCTCGATCCCTTCCAGGTGCAAGACATCCGCATTGAGGGCTTGCAGCGCATTGAGCCTGGCACTGTGTTTGCCTCCATGCCGCTGCGTGTGGGCGAGCAATACAACGACGACAAAGGTGCTGCCGCCATCCGGGCTCTGTTTGCGTTGGGCGTGTTTAAAGATGTACGCTTAGAGGCCAACGGCAATGTATTGGTGGTGGTGGTGCAAGAGCGCCCGACCATTGCCGACGTCGATTTTGCGGGCACGCGTGAATTTGACAAAGACGCGCTCAAAAAGAGCATGCGCGATGTCGGCTTGGCCGATGGCCGCCCCTACGACAAGGCCCTGACCGACCGCGCCGAGCAAGAACTCAAGCGCCAGTACATCAACAAAGGCTTTTATGCCGCCGAGGTGCTCACCACGGTGACGCCCGTAGAGCGCAACCGGGTCAACCTCACTTTTACCGTGGTAGAAGGTGAGAGCGCACGCATCAAAGACATCCGCATTGTGGGCAACAAAGCGTTTAGCGAGTCCACGCTCAAAGACCTGTTCAATCAGGATACCGGCGGCTGGTTGAGTTGGTACACCAAGTCGGATCGCTATGCCCGCTCTAAGCTCAACGCCGACCTCGAAACACTGCGTTCGTACTACCTGCAACGTGGCTATTTGGAGTTTCGCATTGATTCGACCCAAGTGGCCATCTCGCCGGACAAGCAAGATATTTCCATCACCGTCAATGTCACGGAGGGAGCACCTTACGTGGTGTCGGCGGTCAAGCTTGAAGGCAACTACCTAGAGCGCGAAGACGAGTTCAAATCGCTGGTTACCATTCGTCCCGGCGAGCCTTACAACGCCGACCAAGTGGCCGAGACCACCAAAGCCTTCTCTGAGCATTTTGGCAATTTTGGTTTTGCCTTTGCCCGCGTCGAGCCTGCCCCCGAAGTAGACCGCGAGAACAACCGGGTGGCGTTGGCCTTGCAGGCCGAGCCCTCGCGCCGCGCTTATGTGCGCCGTATCCAACTGGCGGGCAACAACCGCACCCGCGACGAAGTTATCCGCCGCGAGTTTCGCCAGTTTGAGTCTTCTTGGTACGACGGCGAGAAAATCCGCCTCTCGCGCGACCGCATCGACCGGCTGGGCTACTTTACCAGCGTTGATATTGAAACCCAAGAGGTGCCCGGTGCCCCCGATCAGGTCGATCTGGTGGTCACAGTGGCCGAAAAGCCCACCGGCTCTTTGCAATTGGGTGCTGGTTTTTCTAGCGCCGAAAAGGTGTCGCTGTCGTTTGCAGTCAAGCAAGAAAACGTGTTTGGCTCTGGCAACTACCTGGGGGTGGATGTCAATACCAGCAAGTACAAACGCACCTTTGTCTTGAGCACCACCAACCCGTATTTCACCAACGATGGTATCTCGCGCACGCTCGATGCGTACTACCGTACCGACAAGCCTTACCAAGACCAAGGTGGCAACTACGAACTGATTAGCACCGGTGGCAGTGTCCGTTTTGGTGTGCCGTTCAGTGAAACCGATACCGTGTTTTTTGGCGGCGGCATTGAGAACAACCGCATCAAGGCAGGTACCAACATTCCAGCCGCTTACCTCGCCTATACCGACGCTTTTGGTTCTTCTAGCACCTCCTTGCCCCTGACCATTGGTTGGGCGCGTGATGACCGCGACAGTGCGCTGGCACCCAACGTGGGCCGCTACCAACGGCTCAACTCCGAATGGTCGGTGGCGGGTGATGCGCGCTATCTGCGCGCCAACTACCAGTACCAACAGTATGTGCCCCTGAACAAAAAGTTCACGCTGGCCTTCAATGGCGAGTTGGGCTGGGGCAAGGGCATGAACAACCGGCCCTTCCCAGTGTTCAAAAACTTCTATTCGGGTGGTTTGGGCTCGGTGCGTGGTTTTGACCAAGGCACTTTGGGGCCGCGTGACGTCACGGGCGCTTCGCTGGGGGGGCCGAAAAAAGTCACCCTGAACATGGAAATGATTACGCCCTTCCCCGGTGCGGGCAATGACCGTACCTTGCGCCTGTTCACCTTTGCTGATGCGGGCAATGTGTTTGGTGACAGTGAGAAGGTGGCTTGGGGCGATATGCGCGCCTCAGTGGGCTTGGGCCTGAGCTGGATTTCTCCTCTGGGGCCGCTGCGTTTGGCCTTTGCACATCCGGTGCGTAAGTTTGCCGGGGATAAAATCCAGAAACTACAATTCCAAATTGGAACTTCCTTCTAATGAAAACACTTTCTCGCTCCCTGCCCTTGGCCCTGTTGCTCGGTTCTTTGGCTGTGGCCGCCCCGGTGCAGGCCCAAGAATTCAAGGCCGGTTTTGTCAATACCGACCGTATCTTCCGTGAAGCAGGTACCGCCAAAGCTGCCCAAGGCCGCTTAGAGCAAGAGTTCTCCCGCCGCGACAAAGAAATCCTTGACCAAGGCAATGTCCTGAAAACGGCTACTGAAAAGTTTGAGCGCGAGGCTCCCACGATGGCTGAAAGCCAGCGCATTGCCCGCCAGCGTCAGTTGGTCGATCAAGACCGCGATTTACAACGCAAGCGCCGTGAGTTCCAAGAAGACCTCAACGCCCGCAAGAATGAAGAATTGGCCCAAGTGCTAGAGCGCGCTAACAAGGTGGTCAAGCAGGTGGCTGAGGCTGAAAAGTACGACGTCATCTTGGATCAGGCGGTGTACATCAACCCTAAGCACGACATCACCGACAAGGTGATTAAGGCGCTGAATGCAGCCGCAGCCAAGTAAGTCGCAGCGCTGGCAGGTGGGTGGCGCGTGAGCTT
>JAIESZ010000089.1 GCA_019745615.1 Burkholderiaceae bacterium | reverse complement strand
TACGTTCTTAACGCGGATGTATTTTGACTCCTCCAACAATGCTTGGATGACGACGATGGCGACACCTGATGTCGTTGCAGCCAATGGTCAGCACCGGATTTTGGCCTGTGTGGATATCTTGCTTGATGACCTGATGGAGCGTTTGGCGCGTCCTTCGATTGAAGGGGCTTACAGCACCTTGTTTTTGGCCGATGCCGAAGGCACATTGATGTTTCATCCGCAGCAGATGGAGGCCATCAAGCAAACCGAGGGCAAGGCGTCGATCCAGTCGCTGCATCTTGGGGCGTATCTCCCCTTGTTGCACACAGGGGGTCAATTGAAACCGGGCAAAGTGGTGTTGGTGGACACCTCGGATGACATCGTGGCCGTAGGTCGGATTCCAGAAACCCCCACCATCTTGACGATCCACTACCCCCGTGCCTTGATGCAGCCCGCCATTTTGCAGAATTTAGCCGTGGTTGCTGCCTTGGGGTTGGTCACTTTGTTGGTGGAGGTGTTTCTCTTGCGCTCCATCTTGCAAAATCAGGTCACGCGCCCGCTACAGCGGCTGATGCGGGCCACACGCGCAGTCGGGGCTACCGCCGAGCTAGAAAAATACGATCTTCCGGTGCAATCTGAGGATGAAATTGGCGAATTGGCTCGTGACTTTACCCGCATGTCGGAGCGTATTTACGAGGCCCATGAGCGTTTGGAGTCGATGGTGCAACAGCGCACACTGGCCTTGGAAGAAGCCAATCAAAAGCTCGCTGCTTTGAGCATCACGGACAGCCTGACGGGCCTAGCGAACCGACGCCACTTTGACAAGGTGCTGGGCGAAGAATGGGGACGTGCCACGCGCAGCGGCAGCTATATCATGCTGGCGATGTTGGACGTGGATTGGTTTAAAAAGTACAACGACCATTATGGTCACCAAGCTGGCGATGAATGCCTGCGGTGTGTGGCCCACAGCATCCAAGCCCATGCCAGCCGGGTAGGTGATTTAGTGGCGCGCTATGGTGGCGAGGAGTTTGTGTTGATCGTCACCAGCACTAATCCAGACGGGGCGCAGGCCTTGGTGCAATCTATCTGCCAAGCGGTGCAGGCGTTGCAATTGCCGCATTTGCTGTCGCCGTTTGGCGTCGTGACCGTGAGTATTGGCATGGCAGCCACGGTGCCGCGCCCCAGCGACCAGCCTACCGATTTACTCCAACAAGCCGATGCTGCCCTCTACCGCGCTAAAGAAGCTGGGCGGAACCAAGTGGTGCAGGCATGAAAAACATCCAACGCAGTCTGATTTTTATCTTGTTGGGCCTAAGCCTGCTGTGGTGGCTGGCCGATGGCACCGCTTGGGGCAGCGTTCCCCATTTTTTTGCTTGGCGTTCGTTGCTCACGCAGTGGAGTGGTGTGCTCGGTATTGGCGTCATGAGCGTGGCCATGTTGTTGGCCGTGCGCCCCGTCCGGTTGGAGCCTTGGCTGGGTGGGCTGGATAAGATGTACCGCCTGCACAAATGGTTGGGCATTGCCGGGCTGGTGCTGGCGCTGGGGCACTGGCTGCTGTCAGAGGCACCGAAATGGCTGGTAGGCTGGGGTTGGTTGACACGCCCGCCACGCGGGCCACGCGCCCCCTTGCCTGAAGATGCGCTAGTGCAACGCTTTTTCGTCGGACAGCGCCATTTGGCAGAAAACATCGGCGAATGGGCTTTTTATGCTGTAGTGCTCATGCTGACGCTGGCCTTGGTGAAGCGCTTTCCGTACCGCTATTTTTTCAAAACCCACCGCTGGATCAGCGTGGTTTATGTGGCGTTGGTGTGGCATTCGGTGGTGCTGTTGCAATGGAGCTACTGGCCCAGCGTGTTGGGTGTGGTCATGGCGGTGTTGATGGCCGCTGGCACCGTGGCTGCTGGTGTGGTGCTGTTGCGCAAAGTAGGGGATGGGCGCAAGGCTACTGGCGACGTGGTGGCTCTGCGCCGTTTTGAAGCCCTGAATGTGTTGGAGCTAGAGATAGCCTTACACAGCCGTTGGGCCGGGCACCAAGCGGGCCAGTTTGCCTTTGTCACTTTGCATGCCGACGAAGGGCCGCATCCGTTCACGATTTCATCGGCTTGGATGGGCGATGGCCGCATCACCTTCATCATCAAGGCGCTGGGCGATTACACCAGTACCTTGGCCCAGCGTGTGCAGGTGGGCGATGGCGTGGAGGTGGAAGGGCCTTATGGGCAGTTTCAGTTTCAAGGCGATGCCCCACGGCAGATATGGATTGGTGCGGGCATTGGCATCACCCCGTTTATCGCCCGGATGCAGACTTTGGCCCAAGCCCCCGATGGCAAAGCGATTGACCTGTTCCATAGCACGGCAGTGTATGAAGACCAAGCCATTGCCTTGCTAGAGCAGGCCGCCCAAGCCGCGAATGTGCGCCTGCATGTGCTGTGGGATCAGCGCGATGGACGGCTAGATGCCGCCCGCATTACCGCTACGGTGCCACAGTGGCGCGATGCTGATGTCTGGTTTTGCGGCCCGGCAGGTTTTGGTCAAGCCCTGCGCCAAGACTTGATAGCACTGGGTTTGCCCGCGCACCGCTTTCACCAAGAGCTTTTTGCCATGCGCTAAAGCATGGCTCAATCTACCGTAGCCCCTGATGACTTGACCGCCGCTGACCATTTCTGAATATCAGCGGCAATCATGGTTTTGAACTGCTCAGGGTTCATGGCCATGGGTTCTGCCCCTAAAGCAGCGAGTTTCTCTTTGGTTTCCGCTGAGTTCATGATGGCTTGAACCTCGGTGTTCATGCGGGCAGTGATGGTTGCAGGCAACCCAGCAGGAGCCAGCAAGCCGTACCAAGGTGTGGCATCAAAGCCCTTGACGCCGCTTTCGGCCAAAGTGGGCACCTGCGGGAACGCCGCCGAACGCTGGGCGCTGGTGACGGCCAGCACTTTGACCTTGCCCGCCTTGACTTGGGACATGATCGGCAATGGATTTTCAAAGGCCATCGGAATCTGGCCGCCGACCAAATCGGTCACTACCGGGCCAGAGCCTTTGTAGGGAATATGCTGGATATGGCTGCCTGTGGCGGCATTGAACATCTCGCCAATGATGTGCTGGGGCGTACCAGAACCCGCCGAGCCAAAATTAAGTTTTCCTTCTTTGCCCTTGGCAATCACATCGGCCACTGAATTGAGGCCCGATTTTTCATGCACTGCCAAAACAAAGGAGGCGCGGGCCAACGGGGCTACGGGGGTGAAGTCGGTGGCGGGCTTGTAAGGCAGCTTGGGGTACAGCGCGCCAGAAATCACAATCGGGCCGCTGGAAGCCACCAAAAAGGTGTGCCCATCAGGCTTGGCCTTGCTAACAAAGTCAGTGCCGATGTTGCCACCGGCACCGGCGCGGTTTTCCACAATCACGCTCTGGCCTAGGCGCTTTTGCAGTTGCTGGGCCAGTAGGCGTGCCAACACATCGGTGGTGCCCCCCGGAGCGTAGGGCGAGACCAACACGATGGGCTTGGACAGCCAAGCATCTTGCGCCTGCACTGCTGGAGCCAGTGCCAAGGAAGCCAGAGCCAAGACCGTGGCACGGCGTGCCAGCGAACAAACGGAAGATTGCATGGTGGTTCCTTCTTTGAGCGGATAACGGGCATTGCAGGATAGCGGATAGAGCCAGCTACCGCCATCAACTATTGATTTGCACCCACAACTTGTCCAGCCGCTTGATACTGACCGGCTGCGGCGTGCGCAACTCTTGGGCAAAGAAGCTCACGCGTAGTTCTTCCAGCAGCCAACGCAACTCCTGCATCCGGGCATCGACTTGCCCTTTGCGCTCGGCCACCAGCCGCCAATAGCGTTGCTCTTGCGGGCGTAACTCAGCCAGTTTGGTGGCATCGCGGGC
>JAIESZ010000308.1 GCA_019745615.1 Burkholderiaceae bacterium | reverse complement strand
ACGCGGTTGCCGTGGTGCTGGTGCTCTAGCGCCAAAAAGGCCGAGAGCAACTCTGGCGGCAGGTTGTCTACGCAGTAGTAACCGGCATCTTCAAGGGCGCGCAGCGCTACCGATTTGCCTGAACCTGACATACCGGTGATTAAAGCGATTTCCAGACTCATGGGGTGGTCTCCAGCGTAGTGGTGGGGGCCAGATCAAGCATTTCTTGCGCGTGTGCCAAACTGGTGGGCGAAAGCTGCTGGCCGCCCAGCATGCGGGCAATTTCTTGCACGCGCTGCGCTGCTGTGACGGCCTGCACCGTGCTGCTGCTGCCTTGGCTGCTACGGTGCTTGGCTACCAGCAAATGCCGGTGCGCTTGCGCTGCCACTTGGGGCAGATGCGTGACGGCCAGCACCTGCCGGTCTTGGCCCAACTGGCGCATGAGCCGCCCCACGGCCTCGGCCACAGCGCCACCCACACCGGCATCGACTTCGTCAAAGATAAGGGTGGGGGCCTCACCCAGAGCGCTGGTGGTCACGGCAATAGCCAGTGAAATGCGCGATAGCTCGCCCCCAGAAGCAATTTTGCCCAGCGGGCGCGGCGTGGCCCCTGGATGGCCTGCCATCAAAAAGACTACCTCATCCACGCCATGCGCGCCGGGGTGGGCGCTGCTGCCTAAAGCCACTTCAAAGTGGCCGCCCTGCATGCCTAGCAATTGCATGGCCTTGGTAATGGCCCGCGATAGCTTGGGTGCCGCTTGAGCGCGTTGGCGCGACAGTTGCCGCGCTGCCGCGTGAAAGGCCGTGGCCGCTTGCTCTGCTGTGGCCTCTAGCGTGGCCAAATCGCTACAGGCATCTAACCGGTGCAGCTCCTGCTTCCAGCCACTGAGCAGGGCAGGCAATTCTGCTGGGGGGCGTTTGTAGCGGCGTGCCAGCGTGAGCCAGAGTGCAACGCGCTCATCCAGCGCGGCCAGCCCTTCTGGATCCAGATCGACATGGCGCAAATAGGCTTGCAGTGAACGCGCAGCTTCTTCGGCTTGGGCCAAACTCGAAGCGAGCAACTCTTGTAGGTTGCGAAACTCTGGTTCCAAATGCTGTTGGGCTTGCACCAGCTCGCTGGCCCGCGACAGGCTGGGCAGTGCGCCATGCTCTTCGCCATCAAGCCATTGCAGCGCCGCCTGTGCGGTATCAAGCAAGGCTTGGGCGTGGCTGAGGCGCGTGTGCTGGGCATTGAGTTCTTCCCACTCGTCGGCACCGGGGGCCAGTTTGTCTAGCTCGGCAATTTGCCATTGCAGGCGTTCGCGGTCGCGCTCCAGATGCTCTTGTGCGCTTTGCGCCTGCTCTAGCGCTTTGCGGGCAGCTTGCCAGCGTTGCCAGCAGCGGGCAACTTCCTGTGTTGAGCTTCCTGCGTAGGCATCGAGCAAGCAGCGCACGGCATCAGGGCGGGTCAGGCTTTGCCAAGCGTGCTGGCCGTGGATGTCCAGCAGCCACTCGCCCGCCGTGCGCAATTGTGCTGCCGTGGCTGGGGTGCCGTTAATCCAAGCACGGCTTTTGCCTTGGCTATCGACCGTGCGGCGCAGCAGCAGTCCATCGTCTGCGCTAAAACCGGTTTCCTGCAGCCAAGGGCGCAGGCCGGGCGGGGTGTCAAACTCTGCACAGACATCGGTGCGGCTGGCCCCTTCACGCACCAAGGTAGCATCGGCACGGGCACCCAGCACCAGTTGCAGGGCATCAATCAAAATGGATTTGCCTGCGCCGGTCTCGCCGGTCAGGGCGGTAAATCCATCTGCCAGCTCCAGATCAAGCCGCTGCACAATCACAAAATCGTGCAGCGTGATGCTCCTGAGCGCCATGTCAAGAACCTCCTTCGTTCCAGCGCAGTTTTTTGCGCAGCGTGTCAAAGTAACTCCAGCCGCGTGGGTGCAAAAAGCGCACGCAGTATTCGGCACGGCGCACCAAAATACGATCACCCAAGCGCAAATCGGGCAGCGACTGCATATCAAAATTGGCACTGACATCGCGACCATTAACGATCTCGATGGCAATCTCCGTGATGTCGGCCAGCACAATGGGGCGGTTAGACAAAATATGCGGTGCAATGGGCACCAGCACCCAGCCCGGCAACGACGGATGCAGCATCGGCCCGCCAGCAGAGAGCGAATAGGCAGTCGAGCCGGTGGGCGAGGCCACAATCAAACCATCGGCGCGCTGGTTGGCCACAAAATGGCCATCCACCTCAATGCGCAACTCCACCATGCCGGAGGTCGCACCCCGGTTCACCACTACGTCGTTCATGGCAAAGGTATCGAATACGCACACGCCCTCGCGCAGCACCCGTGCCTGCATCAGGGGCCGGTGGTCTTCTTCAAACTGCCCGTGCAGCATTGGTGCCAAGGTGGCTTGGTAATTGTCCAGCGGAATATCGGTGATAAAGCCCAGCCGCCCTTGGTTGATGCCGATCAGTGGTGTGCCATAGCGGGCTACTTGGCGGCCTATGCTCAACATGGTGCCATCGCCCCCCACCACCAAGCCCAGGTCACATTGCTGGCCAATCTCATCGACATCCAATGCTGGGTAGCCGGGCAGCTCCATGTGGGCGGCAGTTTGTGCCTCTAGCGATACGGTACAGCCTTGGCTGCGCAAAAACAGGGCAATGCCCTCCAGTGTTTTGCGTGCAGGTTCGGTCATGACCCCAGAGGTCGGACTCTGGTACTTGCCTACCAAGGCAATGTGTTCAAAACGGGACTTCATGCGCCAATTACATCATTACTGGGCGTCAAGCCGCTGACGGGCCACTGCCATCAAGGCTGGGCCGACGGGCTCAGTGGTGGTGGCTGAGGGCGTTAGAGACCAGCCGCGAGGTGATATCGACAATTTGGATCATGCGGTCATAGGGCATACGGGTGGGGCCAATCACGCCCAGCGTGCCCACTACTTGCCCATCAACCTCGTAGGGCGCACTCACCACCGACAACTCTTCAAACGGTACCACTTGGCTCTCGCCGCCAATGTAGATACGCACCCCTTGGGCTTGCTGCGAGACATCAAGCAGGCGCAAAATTTGCGTTTTTTGCTCAAACAGGTCAAAGGCGCGGCGCAAGTTGCCCATGTTTTGCGAAAAATCGCTTACTGATAGCAGGTTGCGCTCGCCGGAAATCACCACCTCTTCTTGGGACTGCTCAAAGGCCTCGGAGCTAACCTGCACCGCCGCTTGCATCAGGGTGGCAATCTCGCCGCGCAAACTATCGACTTCACCGGCCAGCCGCTCGCGCACTAGCTCCATCGCCATGCCTGCGTAGTGGGTGTTGAGAAAATTAGCCACCTCGACCAGTTGGCTTTGGGTGAAATCGGTTTCGGACAAAATCACCCGGTTTTGTACATCGCCCTCAGGCGAAACAATGATGAGCAAAAAGCGCCGCTCAGACAGGCGCAAAAACTCAATATGCCGAAACACCGAGGTGCGCCGGGGAGCCATCACCACACCGACAAACTGCGATAGGTTAGACAGCAGATGGGCGGCGTTGGCAATTACCTTTTGTGGTTGCTCTGGGGCCAATTGGGGGGTGCTAATCTGCCGACGATCTACCGTGAGCATGGTATCGACAAACAACCGGTAGCCTTTGGCGGTAGGAATACGCCCCGCTGAGGTGTGTGGGCTGGCAATCAGGCCCAAGTATTCCAAATCTGCCATCACATTGCGGATGGTGGCAGGCGAGAGGTCTAAGCCAGAGGCACGCGACAAAGTCCGGGAGCCTACGGGCTGCCCGTCTTCAATATAGTGCTCTACCAGCGCCTTGAGCAACAACTTGGCACGATCATCCAGCATCAGGTGATTTTATGTCGCATTTTTTCGGGCGGGGTGGCTTGGT
>JAIESZ010000050.1 GCA_019745615.1 Burkholderiaceae bacterium | reverse complement strand
CCACCGACTCCGCCACGGCCACCACCGTGCTACGTCCCAACGCTGCCTGCGCGGTTACTTTTTGCCGATCCAGCCGATCGGACGCTGCCAGCAAAGCTGCGTTTTGTGTGCGAAGGCCGCACACCACCGCCACCGCCACCGCCACCAGCGCCTAGCGACACCATCATTATTCCGGCCAAAGGGGTTTACATCGTGATCAACAACATCACACTGCACCGACTCGACACGGGGGACGAACTTCACGCCTACAGCTTTGGTATGTCACTGGATTACCAATCGTGGACGTGGCAGTGGCAGGCATCACTGCACCGTGATGCTGAAGGTCTGTTGGGCCGAGACGATCAAGGCGACCCACCCGTACTGGTAGCCGAGATCAATGGCACACCATTCAAGCTACGACTCGAACAAAGGCAGCGTGACCGGCGCTTCAACCCTACCCGCTGGTCGGTCAGTGGACGTGGTCTGGCAGCTGTGTTGTCTGACCCTTGGTCACCTAAGATGACCTTCGGTAACACTGCCGACCGTACAGCACAGCAACTGATGCACGATGTACTGACAGTCAATGGTGCCAGCCTTGGCTGGGGCATTGATTGGGGTTTGGTCGATTGGCTAGTGCCTGCCGGGGCTTGGGCCTTTCAGGGCAACTACATGGCCGCAATCACGGACATTGCCGGTGCCGTTGGAGGGTATCTACAGCCTCACCCGACGCAGGCTGTACTGCGTGTGCTGCCCAAATACCCCAAAGCTCCTTGGGAGTGGAGCACGTTGCGCCCTGATTTTGAGATACCGGCCAATTTGGCCGAGATGGAGGGCACTGAATACCTCGACAAACCGGCCTATAACCGCGTATTCGTGGGTGGTGAAGGGTTAGGGGTGTTTGGGCCGATCACCCGTGCGGGCACGGCAGGCAATGCACTGGCTCCACAGGTGACGCACCCGCTCATCACCCACGCTGATGCCCATCGCCAACGCGGTTTGGCAGAACTGTCAGACACTGGCCCACAAGAACACATCACCCTCAAGATGCAAGTGCTGCCCGAAGTAGGGATCATCACGCCGGGGCAACTGGTGCGTTATCTGGGGCACGATAAGACGTACCTCGGTATGGTGCGGGCCACTGCTATCGACTGGAGCCGCCCCGTATTGCGCCAAACCCTCAAGATTGAGACCCATGCTTAATTTTTACCGTCAATTTAAGGCATTGGTGCCCGATGCCCCTTTGCAAGTGGGCGATGTACTGGCGGTCAGCAATGGCATAGCCAGCGTGCAGTTTCCGGGCGGGGGCGTGCTGCAAGCGCGCGGACAAGCCAGCGTAGGCCAGCGGGTGTTTGTGCGCGATGGTGCCATTGAGGGGCCAGCACCCACACTGACCTATGTGATAGCAGAGGTGTAGAGACACGTAAAAAGACGGGCGGCCTTGTCAGGTGCTGTAACACCTGACAAAGTCCCCAACCCGCAGAGCAATCCTGCAAGTCAGGCAAGGCCCGCTACCCTGTACAGAGTGCTGCCGAGCCTACCAAAAATTTTCACCACAAAGAAAAGGCTTGCAAAAAATGAATGAAATTCGCTGTGGCAACTGCCAACGAAAACTTGGCGAGGGCGTTTATACCCACCTAGCAATTAAGTGCCCACGCTGTAAAGCACTGAACCAATTGTGCGCCCAGAGCGCCCCTCCAGAACGCCAAAGCGCGTCACATCCTGAAGGGAAATATGGTAAATCTCACTACAAACCAAGCGCCTGCAAAACGTCGGCAAGGTGAAAATGGCTTTAAATATAAGCCCCAATTCGGCTTGGTCATACCTTGTAAAGACCAAGCAGAGCAGCAGCAACACTACGCCCGCTTGATCGAGCTGGGCATGGCACCAAAGGTGGTGTGCGTATGAAAGTCGCAATTAACCACCGCTGCGACGACTTCAACAGCTACCGCGCTGCCCGTGTCAAATCCCTTTTTAATGTCGAAACGGGGGCCAATTTTCAACTGGAGGCCAATCTCGACTTGGAAAGTGCGCCTTGGAAAATCGGCGTGATTGTTGGCCCCAGCGGCAGCGGAAAGACCAGTATCGGTCACACTTTATGGGGTAAAGAGGCGGTGTACGCACCGCCTTGGCCACAAGACCAGCCCATCATCGACGTGATCACGCCGCAGAGTGGCTTCGACGATGTGACAGCCGCGCTCTCCAGCGTAGGCTTGGGCAGTGTGCCGACTTGGCTGCGCCCCTACAGCGTGCTATCTAACGGCGAGCAGTTCCGCGCAAATTTGGCGCGATTGATCGCCGAGTCTCCCGACCGCGCCGTGCTCGATGAGTTCAGCAGCGTAGTTGACCGCCAGATAGCGCGTATCGGTGCCGGTGCATTTTCAAAAGCATGGCGACGCACAAGCGGACAGGCCGTCCTCTTGAGCTGCCACTATGACATCCTTGACTGGGTACAACCCGACTGGGTATTTGACACAGCCACCGGGCAATTTCAACGGGGGTGGCTTCGACGCCGACCTCAAATTGATGTCGAACTATGGCAGTGTGGCTGGGAACATTGGCCTGCCTTTGAAGCACATCACTATCTGAAGCTACCCCACATGATTGCCGCAACCAATTATGTTGCCACCGTCAATGGCCAGCTGGTGGCCCACGTAGCCGTCAGCACAAGGAGCCGCACCGAGGCCCGCGCTTGTCGGCTTGTGGTCATGCCAGAGTGGCAGGGCGCTGGTGTTGGCCTGCGCTTTTTGGACGCAGTTTGCGAACTTTGGCGTACAGGAGCAAACCGCTACCACCGCCCCATGCCCACGTTATTCCATACCAGCCACCCCGGTCTGGCCAGCGCACTACGTAGGTCAGCGCGCTGGACACAGGTATCCGCAAAATTGATTGGCGGAAACAAAGCGCGTAGCGCGGCCAGTATTGGGCGCAGCGCCCAACGCAACGGAAGAAGCAGCGCCTCCGGAACAGGCTACGGCGGGCATTTCCGAGCGGTGCAGGGCTTTCGGTACTTGGGAGACCCAAAATGCGCGTGATGATCGTCGGACAAAAATGGTTTGCAAGCCAAGTGCTACGCCTGTGCTTGGACAGAGGCGACGACGTTGCAGCGGTCAGCGTGCCACGAGTCGACGACCGCCTAGCGGCGCTGGCCACTGCTACAGGTATTCCTGTCTGCCAAGTGCCACAACGCCTTACTCCAGACTGGGTGCCGGATGACATTGACGTGATCCTTTGCGCCCATGCACATATTTTCGTGACCGCACAGGCGCGGGCTAAGACCCGCTATGGCGCGCTAGGTTACCACCCTAGCCTACTGCCACGCCACAGAGGCCGGGATGCCATTCACTGGGCTATCCATATGAGGGAGCAGATTACCGGCGGCTCGGTGTACTGGCTAGATGACGGCGCTGATACAGGCCCGGTTGCCGCACAGGACTGGTGCTGGATTCGACCAGATGACACGCCAGATGCGCTCTGGCGTGGCACTCTGGCTCCTATGGGCCTACGGCTATTTGGTCAGGTTTTATCCTCGTTGGATATGGGGGATGTGGTGCGCATACCTCAAGACAACGCTATGGCCAGTTGGGAACCAGCAATGATTGCAAGACGGCTGTCATCCACCAGTATGTGATTGCAACACTATTTGGTGTGATGCAAACAGAAGCCCCTGTCATTTATCTCACTGACAGGGGCATTTTTATCGCAGCCCGCTTCAAAAGACCGAAGAAATCACTGGGAGGAATGACACCAGCAGCCTATGCACAGACCCTGATTCAGAAACGAGTTAAATTAACCCCGGACTCCAAAGCCCAGTGCTACTGAAAATGGGGGGACGTCGATGGCATCCCCATCGACACCTTGG
>JAIESZ010000231.1 GCA_019745615.1 Burkholderiaceae bacterium | reverse complement strand
CGTGCGCCCAACTGGCTCCAGCGCCTGCACCCTTCCCAATAAGCCTTGCTCAACTGGGCAGCCACGATGGCCGCCTGCGACTCCGGGGTTAGCGGGTAGAGCCGCTCCATCTCTAGCAGATAAAAGCGGTAGCCAGACTGTGCCTGACCAATGTCACCGTGGTCGGCATAGACGATAGGAAAGTGCTTGCCTTGGGGCCTATCGGTAGCGGTGTGCAACCAATAATCGGCAGGCGAGCTCACCACCTTGTACACCCGTTCACCATCGCCCTTATCCAGCACAACAGAATACTGCCCGCGCCCAATTTCTTCTTTTCCATCTAGCAAAGGATGTGCTGGCACCGGGTCGGGCAGCACTGGGGCGGCATAGTTTGCCACCGTACCAAAACCGAAATTGAAATTGACCACGAGATAACCCTCCTCGTGGTGCAAGATTATCCGAATACGCCCCAGAAAAGTGCGTTAAAACCAGCAACCAAGCCTAAATTATGGCTATGGCTGTTCAGATTGGATAGTTTCGTTGGCAGAGTTGGTATCCGGCAAAGCAAAGCTCTCGCTGGCCCAAGCGCCTAAATCCATCTGCTTGCAGCGCTGACTACAAAAGGGCCGCCACGGATTGCCAGGGCCGTACAGACTTGGCCCCTTGCACGCTGGGCAGGTGACGGTACGCGTAGCTACCGAGGGAGTGGAATCGGTCAGGGCAGCAGTTACAGACATGGCAGATTTGGCGGACATCAGGCACACAGGGAGAGTTCAAAGGCGGCGTCTTCGGTGCTGGGCAACAATTGCCCATCGGGCTGCATTTGCATCATACGCACCGACACCCGCAGCCGATTGCCACTGATTTCTGGAACCAAGCCCAAGGTGGGGTCAATGGCCAAACGCAGTAGCTGAAAGGTACGCCCCTGCGGCAAATTTTGCTGAAAACTGCCTTGCAGCGCCGCCATTTTTTGTGGCACCCCGGTATCGCGCAACAACTGCATCAATATATAAATGGACTCGGCCAGTGGTGCCAGCGTGGCCGTCCACTCTTGCAAGGATTTTTGCCGCACCCCAGGCTCGGCACACTGCCAAGCGTGGTAGCTGGGCAGATCAAAGCCACAGGTGCCCCCCGGAATACCCATGCGGCTGCGGATGCTCATGAGCCAGTCATTCTCAGTCAGGATTTGGCCGCTGCGCCCGGTTTGTTCATTGAGGGCCGTAAAGCAGCGCTCCAATTGGGCCAATACGGCATTGAGTGCTTTTTCTGAGATGGCCGGATTCCTGCGGTAGCTTTCAAGCAACTGTTTTTGCTTATCGATGTCTTTGAGTACATCGGTTTTGAGGTCGGTGCGTGCGCCTACCTCAATGATTTCAAACAGGGTAGCTAGGGCAAAGTGGTGATCGAGCGGATGGCTGCGCGGAATCAACTCGCCCATGCGGCGAAAAAGCTGCTCCAGCCGCAAATAAGTGCGGATGCGTTCGTTGAAGGGGTATTCGTAGAGGATCACACTGCCGGATTTTTGAGAAAAGAGGGGCGCAAACGACCTGCGCAGAGCAGGCCACTAAAGCAAAGCCTTCGATCATAGCCCGAACCACTGTAGTAGTGCGTGCACCTCTTGTTGCAGTGCAGCAAATGACAGCCCATCGTTGTAAAGAACCATATCCGCATGGGTCAGCCGCTGCTCGCGGCTGGCTTGGGCCGCCAAAATACGCTCAATAGCAACGCGCTCTAAGCCGTTACGCGCCATGACGCGGGCCACTTGGGTTTCTGGGTGGCAGTCCACGACCAATACCGCATCGAGCCGCGCTGGCCAGTGCTTAGACTCCACCAGCAAGGGAATATCGAGCACCACCAATGGTACCCCGGTATCCAGCGCTGCCTGCGCCCGCTGCTGAGACAAGCTGGCCACCAACGGATGGATGATGGCCTCCAACTGTTGGCGCGCTGCTGCATGGGTAAAGGCGTGGGCACGCATCCGGTCTCGGTCGAGGGCACCACGGGCATCGACAAAATCGGCACCAAACACTTGGGTAATGGCCGGCATGGCCGCTCCACCCGGCCCCGTGACTTCGCGGGCAATTTGGTCGGCATCGACCAACGCTGCGCCGTGCTCGGCCAGCATCTGCGCCACGGTACTTTTGCCACTACCAATGCCGCCAGTCAGGCCCAAGCGTTTGGGATGCCGCGCCATACTCACAGCCCCAGTGCGCCCAAAATGGTTTGTAACACCACCTGTGGCCCCCAGACCAGTGCAATCAAACCAGCACCAACCAAAAATGGCCCAAAGGGGACATAGCCGCCTTCACGCAGCGAGTGGGAGAACTTCAGGGCAATACCCACCATAGCACCCACCACCGACGCCATCAAAATCAGTGGCACCAGCGCCTGCCAGCCAAACCAAGCACCGAGAGCCGCAAAGAGCTTGAAATCGCCATAGCCCATGCCCTCTTTGCCGGTAGCCAACTTAAAGGCCCAATACACCAGCCACAGCGACAAGTAACCGGCCACTGCCCCCATCACGCTGCTAAACAGGGCAAGGTTCGTCCATTGCAGTGCCGAAGCCAGCAGCCCCGCCCACAACAAGGGTAAGGTCAAATCATCGGGCAGCAGTGTAGTGTCCCAGTCAATAAAGGCCAGCGCCACCAGCGTGGCAGAGAAGCCACACCAAGCCAGCCCAGTGGGCGTCAGGCCCCAACGTTGGGCGCAAAAGAAGAACAGCCCGGCAGTGAGCAACTCGACCAGCGGGTAGCGCAAGCTGATGCCCGTTTTGCAGCTAGAACAGCGCCCACGCAAGGCCAGATAGCTGAGGACTGGAATGTTTTCATACCACTGCACGGGGTGCCCACAAGAGGGGCAACGCGAGCGTGGCGTCCAGAGGTTAAAACGTGCAGGTGCATCAGCAGGGGCGGGGGGATTGCCTGCGGGAGCTTGGCTAGCCACATAGTCGGCACATTCTGCCGCCCATTGCTGCTCCATCATTTTGGGCAGCCGGTGAATCACCACGTTCAAAAAGCTACCCACCAGCAGCCCCACCACACCCAGCAAAATGGCATCCAGCCACGGATCGACACCCATCAGACCACCTGTCCCAGTTTGAAAATAGGCAGGTACATGGAGACCACAATGCCGCCAATCAGGCCACCCAAAAACACAATAATGATAGGCTCCATCAGGCTAGACAAACCCGCCACCATTTCATCGACTTCTTCTTCGTAAAAATCAGCCGCCTTGCCCAGCATGTGGTCAATGGAACCTGATTCTTCGCCAATGGCGCACATTTGTATCACCATCGACGGAAATACATTGGCATTGGACATGGCTGCCGTCAGGCTGGTGCCAGTAGAGACTTCTTGTTGGATTTTCTCGGTAGCCATAGCGTAGACCGAGTTGCCCGCCGCACCACCCACCGAGTCCAGCGCTTCCACCAGTGGCACACCCGCCGCAAACATGGTGGACAAGGTGCGCGTCCAGCGCGCTACCGCAGATTTTTCAATCAAGATGCCAAAAACGGGCAGTTTGAGCAACGCACGATCCATGAACATCTGCACCTTTTCACTGCGCTGCCAAGCTTGCATAAAAAAGTAAAAGCTACCGCCGATCACACCAAAAATCAGCCACCACCATTTGACAAAAATCTCGCTGATGCCCATCACAAACAGCGTGGGTGCAGGCAGATCCGCGCCAAAGGAGGTAAACACTTCCTTAAAAGCCGGGATCACAAAAATCATAATCACCGTGACCACAACAAAGGCCACAATCACCACCGAGATCGGGTACATCAACGCTGATTTGATCTTGCCCTTGATGGCCTCGGTTTTTTCCATGTACATCGCTAGCCGGTCAAG
>JAIESZ010000163.1 GCA_019745615.1 Burkholderiaceae bacterium | reverse complement strand
CGAGTAGAGATCGAAGGTGACATTCACCATCGTGCGCAGCATCTTGTTTTCTTTGCGCAGGAATTCGCGCACGGACGTTTGCGCTTCTTTGGATGTGACCACGACCATGCGACCAGAGCCATCAGCCCAAGTGACGCTGCTACCGGGCACTTTGGAGATGAGTTCCTGCACCGTCTTGAGCAGGCTTTGGCGCACATCCATGCTGCCTTGCTGAGACACCGTGGTTGAGTTTTGGCTAGTCATGCCAGCCTCGCTACCACCGCCCTTGCCACTGCCACCACCACCCGCAGACATGGTGAAGTTCTGCACACCGGGGAATGACGCAACTTCGTAGGTTTCCGTGACCAGTCGCATGATGACCACAGCACCGTCTTTGTATTCCCAAGACAGCGACAGGGTGTTGGTCAGGTGATCCAAGAAGTCACGCAGACGGCCATTCCACTTCATGTTCACGGCATCAATGCCGATTTCAGTTTCTGCGGAAACATCGCTGGCAGAAATGGCCGATGGCATGGAGAGCATTGGAGCCTTGCCATCAAGAATTTTCGGCAGAGCAGCCCCTGTTTGCAAAATAGGAGTGGGAATCGACGATGCGCGCACAGCACCTGTGCTTGGTGAGCCACCTTCCTCTTTCTTGTCCATGCGCAGGCGCACCGGGATATTGGTCAACTTCGTCAAACGGGCAGCCACAACGGGCAGCGATACTTTGCTGGTACCGAAGTCCAGCACGAAGTTTTCATTGAAGATGGCAGGCAGCTTGTCTTCCGTGCGCGCCACAGTTTGAATACCACCGATCCACGGCGAGGAAACTTGGCGAACCAGTTGGGGGCGCTGAAGCTCACCAGCACGGGCGGCAATATGACCCGTGGCACCATAGCTATTGGCATGAGAGCCAAGCGGTGCAGAAACGGCACCATCAGGCACGCCTTGGGCATAAGTAACACGCTGGTCTAGGCCGCTTGCGCAACCAGCCGAGGCCAGAACAACGACGGCGCAGCCCATCGCAGACAGTTTCAAACGATGCTGATTCATTTTTTATTCCTTGGAAGATTGATCACCCAAGCGGGTAATGCGAATGACTGGCGGTGTGTTGGAATAGAAAACCGCTTCGAGCGGATAATCGCTATCACGAATAGCAGGGGAGTTGAGTACGCGGTTAATAGCGTCAGGCAAGGTGCCCACAAATTGATCCGCAGCAGAAATCAAAATGTGACGGTCGGCATCCCAAATCAGGCGGTACCCTGCATCTTTGGCCCAGCGCTCCAGCGTAGTCTCCAAGCGAACATCAGAGGTCAGAACTGCCCATTGCCGAGCTTGCTGGTATTGAGGCTGGCTGTAAGTAGCAACAGGATTTACCCCTGTCATCTGCATGGAAGGCTGTGGAGGTGCAGCCATGTCAGCGCCCGGACGCAAATAAAATTTGCGTGCATTCCAGTCCAAACGAGCAGTCAAGTTTTCTTGCGCCAGCCAGCGATCCAAAGCTGCCAGCCAAGACTCGCCTGGCTGAATTCGCACTGCGCTGGCACGGCGCACATCAAGCCCTTTCTGTGCAAAGCCATTCCACGCAGGTGGGAAAATAGTTCGCGCAGCAGTCAGCAGATCAGTTCGCATTTCCACGGGCGACGATGCAACTTCGCCGCCAATGACAGGGCCAACATGCTCAATGCGCTGCGCATGGGCCTGAGCAAAAGAAAGGAAAAGGACGACAGCGCCGACCAGTGGTTTCAGCATATTTTTTTCTCCGGGGTTTCAAGGTTTTTTTTCTGCAATTCGCCCATCTTCTGTAATACGTCAGCAAGATAAGGTTGATTACGAGATGGGGTTTTCGAGTGATAACGGGCAATTGCATCCCGCCACGAACCCGTAGCATTGAATTGCTCAACAAGTATTTGTTCAGCAATCCGAATGTTAGTAACCGGATCAAATGCAGCTTCTATATTGGCAAAGCGATAACCATGCCATCGCCAGTTCACCTGCATGACCGATGTATCGAAATTTGTATAGCCTGCTTTAATGAGCTGCTTGGCAGCCTCAATAGCATGTTCACGGCTTTCAAGGTAGTAGCTTTTTCCAGCCCAGTTGATTGACCAAGGCCAGAACCTTTCTTTTCGTCCTGTCTCTTTAAGCGCAATCGCAGTGAGTATTTCTGGTGCGATTTGAGTACCTGCCACTTGCATGAGTGTTGGCAGTGGGGCGGCAAACCAAATCCCACGGCCTTCCGCCATTGCATCAATGGTGTATTTATCAATCGTTCCGCTACTCCAAACAGCTTGCCCAGAGCGCAACAGCGTAGCTACCGAGTCAGAAGTGGACTTTTGTGTGGAGAATTCTTGCCGGATGAGACTACCGTTTTCACACGAATAGACCGTCAAAGATTCAGCACTACACAGCCCTGAAAATAGGAAAAATGTGATGGTAGAGAGTGTTCGGATGCCTGAGTGCATGGTCACATTAAAAAATAACCCACGCACTTTTTTTTATCGAATGAACTGGGTTATTTGCAATCTTTCACGCCAGAACTTCAAGACGGCATCTTCGGGCGAAAAAAAGACCGGCCAAATTTGGCCGGTCGTAGAACTTCGAGCAATCGGGTGGCAGGGAGTAGAGCGTGGCCCTTGCGGTATCGAGCCTCCTTTTTACCTTTGGTTGAGCGCCTCGCTTTTTCCTGACCGGCCAAATTTGGCCGGTCGTAGCTGAACAGGGATCAGGCTAGAACATCGGCACGAACTCAGGACTAGAGCGCTCGATGCCCGCCACGCCACGCACCTGCATCAGCTCATAGTCCGCTGGATTGAAGTGCGAAGTCGCACCGCTCCCAGACATCGCGGCGGGCGGCTGGTGTTGAACGGGTACTGCTGCCATCGGGGGCTGGTAGTGCTGCTGAGGGGCCACTGCTGGATAAGCCGGAGCAACCACCGGCTTACTAACCACCTGCACTCCAGCGTGCTGATACTGCACAGATTGAGAGGCAACGGGTGCCACTGGAGGCGGGTTCTGGGGCGCGGCAGCCTGATAGGCAGACATTACCCTGACTGCCGCAGTGGGTTGCACTGGGTACTGATACTGCGCAGGCTGCTGCACACTGGCAACGATGGCAGGGCGCTGGGTTTGCTGCTGCGCCACAGGGACGGGGGCTGTGCGGCACAAGGCGTCAGCGCGTTCAGTGCCCAGCGTGTTGCGCCACACTAGAGCGGCCTCAAGCTGTCCATTCGGGCCTAACGTGCATTGCACACTGGATTGAGCGTGCGCTGCGCCAGTGCCCGCAATGGCGACGGCTGAAATCACAACCACTTTAGAGATAGATCGGGTGAGCATCAATTTCCTTTCGACAAAATTCGATAGTTATTAGGGGGCTGAACTTTGCCGCCCAGCTTTGCGCGCCAGAGCCGCCCCGGTTTGTTTCCCAGCGTTCTGCATTCCTGCGGCAGCCCGGTAAGCGCCATTAGCAGCATTCGACGCACCCTTGACGGCACCTTGCGCTGCATTGGCAATCATGTTGCCAGGCGCACTCGACATGGCGGAGCCAGCACCTGTACGTCCGGGGAATAGCGCATCAGCAAACGATGGAATCGCTTGGAAGACCTTGGATAGTGATGCTGCAATCAGTGCCAGAGCAAGCAATTTACCAACCGTGCCTGTCTGACCCACCATGAAACCCTTCATCGTGTTCAGAATGGCATTCTGTATCAAGACCATGACAATGACCGCCAGCGCAGTGAGCATGGCTGCATTTATCAGGAAATTGATCCACTGGTCAAACCAGCGACGAGTAGCAGGCATAGGCAGTGTTGCAATAAAAAGTGGGCCTACCGCAACGCCGATACC
>JAIESZ010000179.1 GCA_019745615.1 Burkholderiaceae bacterium | reverse complement strand
GGCACGATGGCGTTTTGCCCTAGGCCACCGCCCTGCATGAACAAAATCTCAAAGTCCATCGGAATGGCCAGCAACTCGCGAAAGTCTGCTTCGGCCTGTTCGTAAATAGAAATGAACTCTTTGCCACGGTGGCTCATTTCCATCACTCCCATGCCACTGCCTTGCCAGTTGAGCATGTCGGCGGCGGCCTGTTCTAGCACTTCCACTGGGATGGTGGCCGGGCCAGCAGAGAAGTTATAAGGGCGTTGATTCATATATCAAAATCTAAAAATAAGGCTACGGCGATAGGGCATCAAGCCTGCACTGGCACAGACGAAGTATCGGTATCTGCATCCGCATCGGTGTCGGCTACGTCTCCTGCATTGGCATCGTTTTCGACGATGCGCTGCAAACCACTGAGCTTGGAGCCTTCGTCCAAGGCGATCAAGGTCACGCCTTGGGTGGCACGCCCCAACTCCCGAATCTCACTGACGCGGGTGCGTACCAGCACGCCCTTGTCGGTAATCAGCATGATCTCGTCGTCTGGCCGCACCAAGGTGGCAGCGACCACTTTGCCGTTGCGCTCGGATTGCTGGATGGCAATCATGCCCTTGGTGCCTCTGCCGTGGCGCGTGTGCTCGGCAATATTGGTGCGCTTGCCGTAACCGTTTTCGGTGGCGGTGAGCACCGATTGGGTTTCGTCTTCAGCCACCAACATGGCAATCACGCTTTGGCCTTCTTCCAGATTCATGCCGCGCACGCCACGGGTGTCTCGGCCCAAGGCGCGGACATCATCCTCATCAAAGCGCACGGCCTTGCCGCCATCGGAGAAAAGCATGACATCGTGCTTGCCATCGGTGACGGCAGCACCAATCAATTGGTCGCCTTCATCAAGCTTGATGGCAATGATGCCAATTTTGCGCGGGTTGTTAAATTCTTGCAGTGCCGTTTTCTTCACTGTGCCAGCGGCGGTAGCCATAAAGACATAGTGGTCTGCGGGGAAGCTGCGCATCTCGCCAGTCAACGCCAGCACCACATTGATTTTTTCGCCCTCTTGCAGCGGGAACATGTTGACGATGGGGCGACCGCGCGAGCCACGCGAACCGGCGGGCACTTCCCAAACCTTGAGCCAGTACAACCGCCCCCGGTTAGAGAAGCACAGGATGTAATCGTGCGTGTTGGCAATAAAGAGCTGGTCAATCCAGTCGTCTTCTTTGGTGGCGGTGGCTTGCTTGCCGCGCCCGCCGCGCTTTTGTGCGCGGTATTCAGACAAAGGTTGGCTCTTGATGTAACCCGAATGGCTGAGGGTGACCACCATGTCGGTGGGCGTAATCAGGTCTTCGGTGGAGAGGTCTTGGGCGCTGTATTCGACTTGACTGCGGCGTGTGCCCAATTTGCTCTGACCAAACTCAGCCTTGATGCTGTTCAGCTCATCACCAATGATGGTGGAGACGCGCTCAGGGGTGGCTAAGATGTGCAGCAGGTCGTCAATGTGCGCCATCACCTCTTTGTATTCGGCCACAATTTTGTCCTGCTCCAGCCCGGTCAGGCGTTGCAGGCGCATTTGCAAAATTTCTTGGGTTTGCGTCTCAGACAGGCGGTACAACGCATCGGCCTGCATACCAAATTCAGCGTCCAGCGCTTCGGGGCGGTAGTCTTGGGCATTGACCAGCGCGCCGTCGGTGCGTGTGCGCGTCAACATGCCGCGCACGAGGGCGCTGTCCCACGTGCGGGCCATCAAGGCGGCCTTGGCTACCGGGGGCGTTGGGGCATTGCGGATGATGGCAATAAACTCGTCCACATTGGCCAGTGCTACGGCCAAGCCTTCTAGCACATGGCCGCGTTCACGCGCTTTGCGCAGTTCAAACACCGTGCGGCGTGTCACCACCTCGCGGCGGTGCTGCAAGAAGACGCGGATCAAATCCTTGAGGTTGCACAGGCGTGGCTGACCATCAATCAGCGCCACCATGTTCATACCAAAGGTGTCTTGCAACTGCGTTTGCTTGTACAGGTTGTTCAGCACCACTTCGGGTACTTCACCGCGCTTGAGCTCAATCACCAAGCGCATCCCGGATTTGTCGGATTCGTCTTGGATGTGGCTGATGCCCTCGATTTTCTTCTCGTGGACTAGCTCGGCCATGCGCTCTTGCAAGGTCTTTTTATTGACTTGGTAGGGCAGCTCATCGACGATGATGGCTTGGCGCTGGCCCCGGTCAATGTCTTCAAAATGGCATTTGGCGCGCATGACGATACGGCCCCGCCCAGTGCGGTAGCCATCTTTCACGCCATTGATGCCATAGATGATGCCTGCGGTTGGAAAGTCGGGCGCAGGAATAATCTCCATCAGCTCATCAATCGACGCCTCCGGGTGGGCCAGCAGGTGCAAGCAGCCATCCACCACCTCATTGAGGTTGTGCGGCGGAATGTTGGTGGCCATACCTACGGCAATGCCCGAAGAGCCATTGACCAACAGATTGGGCAACTTGCTGGGCAACACCAGCGGCTCTTGTTCGCTGCCGTCGTAGTTGGGGCCAAAATCGACTGTTTCGCGGTCAATATCACCCAGCATTTCGTGGGCGATTTTGGACAGGCGGATTTCGGTATAGCGCATAGCCGCTGCGCTATCTCCATCGACGGAGCCAAAGTTGCCTTGGCCATCGACCAGCATGTGGCGCAAGGAAAAATCTTGCGCCATACGCACGATGGTGTCATAGACAGCACTGTCGCCGTGGGGGTGGTACTTACCGATCACATCCCCGACAATACGGGCCGACTTTTTGTAGGGTCGGTTCCAGTCGTTGTTGAGTTCGTGCATGGCAAACAGCACGCGGCGGTGTACGGGCTTGAGGCCATCGCGTGCGTCTGGCAAAGCCCGACCCACAATCACGCTCATGGCGTAATCGAGATAGCTGCGCCGCATTTCTTCTTCTAGGCTAATGGGCAGGGTTTCTTTGGCAAACTGGGTCATGACAGGGGCAAGGACAGCAATGGACACCCATTTTAGGCCCAAGCCGTTGTAGCAACTGCGCAACACATACATTCAAATGCACGCTCGCACTGCGGTCACTGGGCTGTCGGGGCGATTCTGTCCGGTTGCGTATGGCACAATCAAAATAACGTTTTTGGTGGTGGTCACCGACGACGTCATTGATACGCAGCGCGGCTGCGGCTTTTTCCCCAAGAGGAGAACCATGAAAAAATTGAACAAAGTGGCGATGTTGTTTGCCTCTGCAGCGCTTGCAACCGCAGCTGGCGCACAAACCGTAGACAACTGGAAAAACGGCACCGGTGATCTGGTTTGGAAGAACGGCACCAATGAACTGTGCTGGCGCGATGCCAACTGGACACCCGCTACCGCTGCTCCTGGCTGCGATGGCGCTTTGGCTGCTCCCGCACCTGCTGCCATTCCTGCCGTAGCACCTGCCGCCGCTCCTGCGGCTGCCGCTCCTGCTCCTGCCGTGCAGCCCGCTCCAGCCGTGGCCAGCAAGGTCACTTACGCTGCTGACGCCTTCTTTGACTTTGACAAGGCTGTGCTCAAGCCCGCTGGCAAGGCCAAGTTGGACGAGCTGATCGCCAAGGTCAAGGGCGTGAACCTGGAAGTCATCATTGCCGTGGGTCACACTGACTCCGTCGGCTCTGATGCTTACAACCAAAAGCTGTCGCTGCGCCGCTCGGCTGCCGTGAAGGCTTATTTGGTGTCTAAGGGCATCGAAAAGAACCGCGTCTACACTGAAGGCAAGGGCGAAAAGCAACCCGTGGCCGACAACAAGACCAAAGATGGCCGCGCCAAGAACCGCCGCGTGGAAATCGAAGTGGTCGGTAC
>JAIESZ010000249.1 GCA_019745615.1 Burkholderiaceae bacterium | reverse complement strand
GCCACACGGGTCATAGAGCCACCCTCGCGGGCCAGATGGAACTCAAAATAGGCTTTTTCAAAGCCATCACGCGCCTCACGCAAGGGCCGGTCTAAATCAAAATCTTGGTGCGATACGGGCAATTCTGCCACCACCTCTCCGGCAAGACTAGCAGCCAAGGCCCCCGCTTGGGGCTGGGCCAGCGCAGACGCCGACACCACCGCTGCTGCGGTTTGTGTGGCACGGGCGTGGCTGCGTGCCAACCCCGCCTCTACCGCTTTGAGCAGCTTTTGCAAGGTAATGGGCTTTTCGAGAAACGAAAAAGCACCAATGCGCGTGGCCTCGACCGCCGTGTCGATAGTGGCATGGCCGCTCATCATGATGACCGGCATGGTCAACAAACCACTGGCCGCCCACTCTTTGAGCAGGGTGACGCCATCGGTGTCGGGCATCCAGATGTCCAACAACACCAGGTCGTACGGCCCCACGACCCGCGCTGCACGGGCCTGGGTGGCGTTTTCAGCCAAATCCACGCTGTGCCCCTCATCGTTGAGGATTTCTGACAGCAAATCACGGATGCCGTGCTCATCATCGACCACCAAAATATTTGCCATGTATGTGAAACGCCTTCCAACTGCGGTACACGGTGCTGCCGTTACAAAGCCAGCGCGTGTTCAGAAACGAATGATAGCGACACTTGCGCCCCTAGTACGACATCGCCATCAAGCCGGTTAGCCAGTTCGATGCGGGCACCATGCTCGTCGGCAATTTTTTTAACGACAGCCAAGCCCAAACCGGTGCCACGGGCCTTGGTGGTAACGTAAGGCTCAAAAGCACGCTGCAAAATATGCGCCGGAAAGCCACCGCCACAGTCACTCACCACCAGCCGCACGCGCCGGGCGCTACGGCTCCAGTGCGTGCTGATGCAAACTGCGGGCAGGGGGGCCTGCGGATCGGTGCGGGCCTGCTCGGTGGCATCTTGGGCATTTTGCAACAGATTGTGGATGACTTGGCGCAGCTGCTGGGCATCACCGGCAATTTCTGGGCATTGCGGGTCTAATTGCACCTGTACCGGTACCCTAGCATGGTCTGCTTCATACAGGTGGAGCACGTCTGTGACCAAGGCATTGAGTTGCAAAGGTTGCAGTTGTGCCGCTGGCAGGCGGGCATAGTCCCGAAACTCATTGACCAGCCGCAACATGGCATCGACCTGTTGCACGATGGTGCGTACCGATTTGGTCAGCAGGGCCTGCTCGGTGGCGGGCAATTTGCCCGAAAGTTTCATCTCCAGCCGCTCCGCCGACAACTGAATAGGCGTCAGTGGGTTCTTGATCTCGTGGGCCAAGCGCCGCGCTACATCGCCCCACGCCTGCACGCGCTGGGCCGACACAATCTCAGAAATATCATCAAACACCAGCAAGCGCGCTGCGTCGGGCAACTCAGCACCACGGGCCACCAAACTGGTGGCATGGTGGCCGGTGCCACTCGGAAAGGCGTGCAGTTCAAAGGCATGTTCCCAATGGTCTGGGCCATGCTCGTCACGGTGCTCTACAAAGGCAGCAAATTGTTGCTGCACCTCGGCGGCAAAACCCTCCAGCCCCGGCACTTGGGCCAAGGGCCGCTCCCGATAGGCAGCCAACGGCGCACGCAAAATGCGTGTGGCGCTAGGATTGGAGGTGCGTATGCCACCCTGTGCATCCAACACCACCACCCCAGCGGTCAAGTTGTCCAGAATGGTCTGCAAACGCGCCCGCGCCGTATCCAAGGCCCCCATGCTGCGCTCTGCCGTTTCACGGGCATCGGCCAGTTGCTGCGTCATCAAGGCAAAAGAGCGGGTCAGGCCATCGAGTTCATCCTTGCCTTGCAACACCGCCTTAGGGCGCAGGTTGCCCGCTGCCACTTCGCGCACGCCTTCGGCTAACACCAACAGGGGGCGGGCCAGTTGGTTACCCAGCAAAATGGCCAGCAGCAAGGCGGTAAAGACCGCCAAAAACAAACTCAAGGTGAGGGTGCCGATATACATGCGGCGCAGGCCCTCGCGCGCCAAGGCCCGCTCTTGGTATTCGCGGTTGGCCTCTTGCACGGCCAAGGCATTGGCTAACAACACCGGAGCCAGCGGCACCGTCACCTGCAAAAAACGCTGCTCCGCCAACAAGCCCACGCTAGAGCTGTTGACCAAGGCAATGGCCTTGATACGCACCTCGCGCCGCACAGACGACGGATCGGACAACTCGTCCAGCCCTTCAATCTGTGCCAGCACGCGCTGCTCGCGCACGGTGCGCAACTGCTGCGCCGATAAACGCTCCGGATGCAGCTCAAAACTCGTGGGCCCGGCACTGGCGAGCAACTGCCCAGCACCCGTCCAGAGCATGACATCGGTAGCCCCCAGCTCATCGCGGATACGCTCTAACACCAACCCCGCCGCTGCCACCGGCACTTGGGCTACTTGGGCACTGGCATTGCGCACCCGGGTGGCTGCTTCACTCACTTGGGTGTCAAGCGTGGCGCGCGCCAAACTGACGCCTGCCGCCAGCGCGCCTTCTACCTTAACGTCAAACCAGCTCTCAATAGAGCGCGAGACAAACTGGTACGACACCACATAAATCAGTACCCCCGGTGCCAACCCGACCAAGGCAAAAATAGCCGCCAGCTTGACCAGCAAACGGCTACCAAAACGCCCCCGGCGCAATCGCGCCACCAAACGCCAGACCACCCACACCAGCAGCCCCAGCAGGAACAAAGCCACTGCGACATTGGTGCCAAACAGCCAGACATAGTTGCGCTCATAGAGCATCCGATTGTTCGTGGCCAGCAGCAGCAAAAACAGCAACAGCAGCCCAATGCCCACCATCACCACCGTACCCACACCCAACACCCAGCGCACGGCGCGCGATTTGGTGTTCACATCCAACTGAAAAGGAAGGTTCATGGTGCAGGCTCCCAACGCACCCGCTGGCTACCCTGTAGGGCCAAACTCCAACTAGAGCGCCCCAACACCCCCACCTGCAAGGTGCGCGGCAATTGGGCGCTGTCTAAACGAAAGCGCAATTGCACGTTGTAGTGCGCGCCCAACTCCAGTGCAGGGGCGTCGGCAATCTTCCACTGGGCCATGCGCTTCATCACCGCCAAAGCGTCTTCTAGGCTGTCGTAGTTTTGTCCAGGCACCACGCCCAAACCACTGCGATCAATCGGTGACGGGGAGATAGCCAGCCGCCAGCGGCGCGTCAGGGGTTGGTAGCTCAGGCGCATATAGCGCATGGTCTGCGCCACCATTTGCGCCGACCAGTACCAACGCTCGCGCAGCACTTGGGCCTCGGCCACAAAAAACAGCGGGATACCTTGGTGCAGAGCATCCTCTACCGCCACTGGCAACTCCAGCGCCAATACGGTGCTCAGGTGCAATCCCTCCACACTGCTGTGCAAGCGCAACTCCAGCGGCTCAGTAGCTACCTGCGCGCGCAGCGGCAGCGGCGACAACAGCGCGCAGCACAACCAAGCCCAGAATAGGCACCAGCCCCAACGCGATACTGGGTAGTGTGCCAACACGTTCTTAGGCCGGGGCTTTTTGTAGCAGGGCGTAAAAGAATCCATCGTGTTCACCGTCTGGACTGTCCATCACCACGCGCCCCGCCGCATCGACACCGGGCAACAAATGTCCGGGAGATGGCAAATGGCGCGCCGTGCTCTGGCGCGCCAAAAATGCCTGTACCTGCCCAGCGCCCTCGGCGCGGAACACAGAACAGGTGCAATAGAGCAAGCGCCCCCCCGGTTGCAGCAGCGGCCAGAGGGTATCGAGCAACCGCGCCTGAATCTGCGCCAGTTG
>JAIESZ010000007.1 GCA_019745615.1 Burkholderiaceae bacterium | reverse complement strand
CAAAGCCACCCAGCCCGTGCCACGGGGCAAGCCATATTCGGCACTCAAAGAATCACCCAAGACCAAAATGGTCGATGGCTTGGCTTGTGCCTGCACCCCCCACCACAGCCCGCCCGACAACACGGCCATGCTGCCCCGGATAAAGTGGCGTCGATACACTGTTTGCTTCACCTAGGATCCATCCTTTCATGTCCGACTCTGCCATCGCTTCTGCCGCCCCCCTGATGACCGTTAAGCAACTGAGCAAATCCGTCACGGATGCCAGCGGCAGCTTGCAGATTTTGCGCGATATTGATTTTCAGCTGCACGCCAAAGAAACGGTGGCGATTGTCGGTGCTTCTGGCTCCGGCAAAAGCACCTTGCTGTCGATTCTGGCGGGCTTAGATACCCCCAGCAGCGGCACGGTGTTATTGGGAGGCCAAGATATTTTTGCCCTGAACGAGGACGACCGCGCCGCCTTGCGGGCGCAAAAAATGGGCTTTGTCTTTCAGAGCTTCCAGCTCATGGGCAACCTCACGGCGCTAGAAAACGTGATGCTGCCGCTAGAACTGGCCGGACAGCGCGACGCACGCCAGCGTGCTACGCAGATGCTGCACCATGTCGGCTTAGGCCAACGCCTACAGCACTACCCCAAAGTGCTTAGTGGTGGCGAGCAGCAGCGCGTCGCATTGGCACGGGCCTTTGTGGTGCAGCCCGCTGTCCTACTGGCCGATGAGCCTACCGGCAGCCTAGACTTTGCTACCGGCGAAACCATCATGCAGTTGATGTTGGAGTTAAACCGCGAGCAGGGCACCACATTGGTCTTAGTCACCCACGACCGAGAACTGGCAGCCCGGTGCGAGCGCTGCATCACCATGGAAGCGGGCCGCATCGCCCACATAAGCGAACGCGGATAATCTGCGCCTATGTCTTCCCCCAAAGTTCTGTTCGGCTTTCATGCCGTCGGCGTGCGCCTCAAAACCGCACCAAAATCCATCATTGAAATTTACTACGAGGCCACCCGGCGCGACGCACGGATGCGCCAGTTTCTGGATCGCGCCCGTGAGGCCGGTGCTCGGCTGATCGAGGCCGATAGCCTGCGTCTGGCCAAACTGGCGGGTAGCCACGGCCACCAAGGCGTAGCGGCACGGGTAGAGCCGGTGGCACAAATCACCTCGCTGGACGAGCTGCTAGAAAATCTGGAAGAAAGCGGCGTCACTGCGCCCTTGCTGCTGGTGCTCGATGGCGTGACCGACCCGCACAACCTAGGAGCCTGCTTGCGCGTGGCCGATGGTGCTGGTGCCCATGCGGTGATTGCGCCCAAAGACCACGCTTCGGGCATCAATGCCACCGTAGCCAAAGTAGCCAGCGGCGCAGCGGAGACCGTGCCCTACTTTATGGTGACCAATTTGGCGCGCACGCTCAATGAGTTGAAAGAGCGCAATATCTGGATCATCGGCACCAGCGGCGACGCCCCGCAAAGCATTTACCAAGCCGATTTAAAAGGCCCCGTGGCCTTGGTGCTGGGGGCCGAAGGCGACGGCATCCGCCAACTGACGCGCAAAACCTGCGACGCGCTGGTGAGCATCCCGATGAAGGGCGCGGTGGAGAGCCTAAACGTCTCGGTGGCCAGCGGCATTTGTCTGTACGAAGCCCTGCGCCAGCGCAGCACCGTCTGAGCAGCGCGATGGACAGCGTCTTGTTGCAAACCGTGCGCGGCTGGCTGCGCGAAGCCAATCAGGTTGCGGTGCTCACTGGGGCAGGTATCAGCGCGGAATCGGGTGTGCCCACCTTCCGCGATGCCCAGACCGGCTACTGGGCGCAGTTCCGCGCTGAAGATATGGCGACCGAAGAAGGCTTTCGCGCCCACCCTGAGCGCGTCTGGGGCTGGTATATGCACCGTCGCCAATTGATGGAGGGGGTGCAGCCCAATGCCGGGCATATGGCGCTGGCCGAGTTTGCACAACGCCACCCCGGACGCCTGACCCTCATCACCCAAAACGTCGATGGCCTGCACCAGCGCGCAGGCAGCCAAGGGGTGCTGTGCCTACACGGCGATCTGATGCAAGACCGCTTTTTGGATCTGCCACGTCCCTGCTGCCATCCCGACACCGTCGAGGCGGGCACCCCGCCGCATTGCCCACGCTGCGGCAACCTACGGCGTCCGGGCGTGGTCTGGTTTGGCGAAGCGCTGCCTGAGGCGGTATTTGCTGCCGCGCAGCAGGCTGCCCGCGCCTGCGATGTGATGTTGGTGGTGGGCACGGCTGGGGTGGTGTACCCGGCGGCGGGGCTGGCGCACAGCGCACGCGCCGCCGGTGCCCGGGTGGTGGTGGTCAACACCGCAGCCAGCGAGCTCGATGGTGTAGCCCACGCCGTTTTGCACGGTGGCGCGGCGCAAGTGCTACCCGCACTGTTGGCACTCTGACGGCTCTACTGCTCTACACCCAACCCAGCGCACCTAGCGCAGCACCCGCCCCCAGCAACCACAGCAAATGCAGGCGGGTGCGCCATACCAGCAAGGCACAAGCCAAACCCAGCAGCCACAAACCCAGATCGGTTTGGATTTGCCCCTGACCCCGGCCCAGCACCCAAGCCGTGGCCATCATGAATCCAATCACGATGGGAGCCATGCCCTGCTTGAAGACGCGCACGCTGCGCCGCTCGCGGTTGCGCTGCGCCCAACGGGTAGCCAGCCAAGTCAGGGTGGCACTGGGCAACAAAATACCCAACATGGTCAATCCAGCCCCCAACAAGCCGAGCGCCCACCCGGCACTACCGGCACCAGCGCCAGCCGCATTGAGACCCACATTCCAGCCCAACAGGGCAATGAACAGTAAATTAGGCCCCGGCGCAGCCTGTGCAATGGCAATGCTGGCATTGAATTGCAAATCCGTGAGCCAACCTTGCTGATCGACCAAAAAACGGTGCATATCTGGGGCCAAGGAAATAGCCCCACCTACCGCCAGCAAAGACATCGACAGAAAATACAGCAGCAGCCCCAGCCAGTCCGAGGCCTGCAAGCTCAAGGCGATCATGGGGCCACCTTGTGCCACGTCAGGCCACAGGCCAGCAAGCCCAACACCAGCAGCACCCAAGGCAAGGGAATGCGCCACCACGCCACCGCCACAAAAGCAGCCAGCGCCATCAGGCCACTCCATACCGGCCCCAAAGGGTGCTGGCGCAAGGCAGGCATCAGCTTGAGCCCCATGCCGCCAATCATGCCCGCTGCCACCACACCCATACCGCGCAAAGCACCCGCCACAGCGGGATGGGTGGCCCAGTGGGCATAGGCCAAAGCAGCCAACAACACGAGCACCAAGGGCAGCGCCAGTATCCCGGCCACGGCCGCCAGCGCACCGCGCAGGCCAAAATAACGATCCCCAATCATGATGGACAAATTGACCACATTGGGGCCGGGCATGACTTGGGCCACCGCCCACTCTTCAATAAATTCCTCTCGGGTCAGCCAGCGTTTTTTCTCCACCAGCTCGCGCTGCACCACGACAACGACACCACCAAAGCCCTGCAAAGCCAACCAAGTAAAAGACCAAAATACCTCCGCTAAGTTGCGCGGCGCAGGTCGTGTGGCAAGGGGAGAGGGTTGCGCCAATGTCGGCGCAATAACAGGAACAGGGCTGGTCATAGGAAGAGGATTTTGCATCTTCTGGCCTTGGTCTGCACGGGCGGGCCTGAGACAATCGCCGCCATGAGCGATTTGAACGAAACCCCACCCGCGTACCCCGCCGACTGGCTGGAGGTGCATTCCATGGATTTAGACGCCCAAGGCGTCG
>JAIESZ010000092.1 GCA_019745615.1 Burkholderiaceae bacterium | reverse complement strand
GCCACGCAAGCGCAGGCTGTGGATGACTATTTTGCCGCCCTAGGCCAACAGATGGAGCGTCTGCCCGTGGCCTGTGCCTCCTTGACCGAACCCGAAACACTGGCTGCATGAGCAAACCTACCCTTGAAGAATCCGTGCGCGACAGTTTGCAAGACTACTTTTGCGATCTCGACGGCGAAACCCCGGCCGATGTGTACGACATGGTGCTGCGCTTGGTCGAAAAGCCCATGCTCGAAGTGGTGATGGCGCAAGCCGAGCACAACCAGTCGCGGGCTGCGCAATGGTTGGGTTTGAACCGTAACACCTTGCGCAAAAAACTGGTAGAACACCAGATGCTCTGAGCGGTTCAGTCCCGCTTTCTTTTTTCCCCTTTACCAACCCCCCACACCCACATGATGAGAGCACTCCTTTCCGTCTCCGACAAAACCGGCATTGTCGAATTTGCCCAAGCGCTGCACGCCTTGAATGTGCAATTGCTGTCCACTGGTGGCACTGCCAAGCTGCTGGCGGATGCGGGCCTGCCCGTGACCGAAGTGGCCGAAGTCACCCAATTTCCAGAAATGCTCGATGGCCGCGTCAAAACCCTGCACCCCAAGGTGCATGGCGGCCTGCTGGCCCGCCGCGACTTGCCCGCCCACATGGCCGCGCTGCAAGAACACGGCATTGACACCATCGACCTGTTGGTGGTCAACCTCTACCCGTTTGAAGCCACGGTAGCCAAAATCGGTTGCACGCTGGCCGACGCCATCGAGAACATCGACATCGGTGGCCCCGCTATGGTGCGCTCGGCAGCCAAAAATTGGCAAGACGTGGGTGTCATCACCGACGCCAGCCAATACCCCGCCGTGATCGACGAACTGCAAACGCTGGGCAAGCTGTCCAACGCCTTGCGCTTTAGCCTGTCGGTGGCTGCGTTTAACCGTATCAGCCAATACGACGGTGCCATCAGCAACTACCTGTCGAGCGTGCAGTTTGAAGAAGACAAACTGAGCGAAGACTATGTGCCGCAAATGGCCGTGTTCCCCGGCCAAGCCAATATGTACACTGCCAAGATGCAAGACCTGCGCTATGGTGAGAACAGCCACCAGCAAGCCGCTTGGTACCGCGATATGCAGCCGCAGGTCGGTTCGTTGGCTACGGGCGTGCAATTGCAGGGCAAAGAACTGAGCTACAACAACATTGCCGACGCCGATGCTGCATGGGAATGTGTCAAGAGCTTTGAAGAGCCTGCCTGCGTGATCGTCAAGCACGCCAACCCCTGCGGCGTGGCTGTGGGCCAAGACCCGCTGGAGTGCTACACCAAAGCCTTCCAAACTGACCCCACCAGCGCCTTTGGCGGCATCATTGCCTTTAACCGCCCGGTGGATGGCGCAGCCGCTCAGGCGGTATCTAAGCAGTTTGTTGAAGTGCTGATGGCCCCCAACTTCACTGACGAAGCCTTAGAAGTGTTCAAGGGCAAAGCCAATGTGCGCTTGATGCAAATTGCCTTGCCCAATAACTACGGCAACGTGCGCAATGCCATCGAGACCAAGCGCATTGGCTCAGGTATCCTAATGCAAACGGCAGACAACCATGTGCTCACGCTGGCTGACCTGAAGGTAGTGACCATCAAGCAACCCACCCCCAGCGAACTGCAAGACCTGCTGTTTGCGTGGAAGGTCGCCCAGTACGTCAAGAGCAACGCCATCGTCTTCTGCAAAAACGGCATGACGATGGGCGTGGGCGCAGGCCAAATGAGCCGCCTTGATTCGGCCCGCATTGCCGACATCAAATCCCAAGCGGCTGATCTGTCGCTGGAAGGCACCGTGGTCGCCAGTGATGCGTTCTTCCCGTTCCGCGATGGTCTGGATGTGGTGGTGAACGCTGGTGCCACCTGCATCGCCCAGCCCGGTGGCTCTATGCGCGACCAAGAAGTGATCGACGCCGCCAATGAGCACGGCGTGGCAATGGTCTTTACGGGCGTGCGCCACTTCCGCCACTAAGCCTGCCTGCGCTGCCCACTTTGGCCTAAGGGCTGGAGTGGGCATCTATCACGGTTTAAAGTTCGTAGTCGTTGACATGGCCGGTCATGGCGCGGGCTACCAAGTCGCGGGTCAGGCGGTCGCTGATGAGTTCGGCAAACTTATAGACAAAGTTGCGCAGATAGGCCCCGCGCTTAAAGGCCACCCGCGCCACGCTTTGCCCAAACAGATGCCCTACCGGACGCACAATCAGATCACCCACCGGGTCATCGCGCATGGCCATTTCGGCCACGATGCCAATGCCCAAGCCTAGGCGCACATAGGTTTTAATCACGTCCGAATCAATCGCCTCTAGGGCGACACGCGGTTGCAGGCGGCGTGCAGCAAAAGCGGCATCGATCTTGCCGCGCCCCGTAAACGAGGGGTGGTAGGTAATCAGCGGCTCGTGGGCAATGTCTTCTATGGCAATGCGCTCTTTTTGCGCCAGTGGGTGGCCGGGGGGCAGTACCAGTACGTGCTGCCACTCGTAGCAGGGCAGCGTGACCAGTTCGGGGTAGTCGGCCAGCGATTCGGTGGCCATGCCAATCTCGGCCACCTCGTCAATCACCATGCGCGCCACTTGGTCGGGCGTGGTTTGGTGCAGGCTGACATTCACCTTGGGATAGGCCTCGCGCAGGCGCGCCACTGGCAGCGGCAGGACATAGCGCGCTTGGGTGTGGGTGGTGGCAATGCTCAGAGTGCCGCTGTCTTGGGCACTGAACTGCTCACCAATGCGCTTGAGGTTGCTGACCTCGCCCATGATGAGCTCAATGCTGCGCAGCACATGCTGGCCCGGCTCGGTGATGCGCTTCAGGCGCTTGCCGTGGCGGGCAAAAATTTCTACCCCCAGTTCATCTTCTAGTTCGATGATGGCCTTAGAGACGCCCGGCTGCGAGGTGTGCAGAGCCTTGGCCGCCTCGGTCAGGTTGAGATTGCGGCGCGCCGCCTCTTGTACAAAGCGAAATTGATGCAGATTCATATTCTGTTCTTATAAAGAATTGCATCATTATGTACTATTGATCTATAAGGTGCCTGCCAATGGTGGTGGCGTGCTGGCAATGTCGGCCATCAGGGCTGTCATGCGGGGGTCTTCGCCAATGGCGGGTTGCACCGTCAACAGGATGTCGGGGTGGGCAAGGCGCAAGGCCTCTACCAGTTGTGGCAGGTCTTCGCGGGCGTGTTTGCCAGTGCCCAAAAACATCGGCACCACCGTGATCGAGCGCAGCCCCTGTGCGTGCAATTGCTGCACGGCCTGCGCCAGATCCGGCTGGCAACACTCCAAATAGGCACAACAGGCCAGCACCTGCGGCTGGGTAGCGGCCATGTGATCGCGTACGGCTTCCATCGGCGTGCGCCACAAAGGATCGCGTGAGCCATGGGCAAACAAAATAACGCCGTGAACAGAGTTAGGCATGGGCAACCCCAAAGGATAAAAAAACCATCGGCTTAACGGCGCAGCACCAGCCAGCCAAAAGCCGCCAGTGACAACAAGGAATACAGCAGCCCCGGCACCGCCGCCGCTACCCAAGGTGCCCAATGCTGCAAATTGCCCACAAAGCCAAACACGTTGTTGAGCAAAAAGAAGCTGATGCCCGCCATCACACCACCAAACACATAGCTGGCAATGCCACCCGAGCGGAAATGCAGATAGGCAAAGGGCAGCGCCAGCACCACCATCACCAGGCAACTGATGGGGTAAAACACCTTGCGCCAAAACTCAATCTCGTAGCGCTGCGCCGCTTGGCCGTTGGCCTCTAGGTGGCG
>JAIESZ010000299.1 GCA_019745615.1 Burkholderiaceae bacterium | reverse complement strand
CGGGGATCGGCCCCCACCACCAGATGGGCCACCTCTTCGAGCGCGGTACCCACATCAACCATCAGCGGCTCATCGTCCATGAAACGCTGGCAGGGCTTGTGACCAAAGATTTCTTTGCGGAAAGAGCGCGCCATCACATCAATCATCTCGTAGCGCGAGATCAGCCCCAAGGGCTTGCCATGCTCGACCACGGCCACGGCCCGCAGGTCTGGGTTGCCCTCGAACCTATCAAAAACGTCCCCGGCAAAAGTCAGGGGGGTGACTGGCGGCGATTTAATCAGCAAGCGCTCCAGTACCCGGCTGGGCTTGGCACCCAAGTGACCGGTTTCGGGGTGGCCCACGGTAATGGCCTTGTGTGCTGCCGCCGACAAGGCCCGTGTGGGCACTTGGTTGGGGCGGCCAATAAAGTGGCTGGCACCATAACGCACACCCATCTGCATCAGGGCGTGGAGTTCGTTTTTGTTGGCAATACCACTGGCCAGCAACTGGCGGCCCCGTTGTATTTCTACAGGCAACAGGTGCTGCAAGGGATTGGCACCTGCTAGATCCATGCTGTCGAGGGTTTCTTCGTCAAGCAAGGTGAAATCAACCTCGGCCTGAGACCAGAGCTGCTGCTCGGCACTGTGGCACAGCAAGGTTCGGGCGGCAACGCGCAGACCTTGGGCGCGCACATAGCGTAGCCACGGGGCCACCTCAGGGTAAGCGTCAGCCCGGACATCGGGCACCATGAGCACCACCCTGTCGAGCACGATGCCTGAGGCTTGGGCAATGCGCACCAACTCTTTGGCCAAGGGCATACCAAAGGTTTCGATGGCCCCTTTGGGCACGGGGGCAAAAACCAAGCCCCGGCATTCATACTCCAAAAACTGCGCCAACACTGTAGCAAAGGCGTCGCAGGTGAAATGGTGCAAGCGCCCAATGGAGCCGGAAATTTGTATCAACCTTTCATAGGCACCACGCAACATGCCCGCTGGGCCACGCACCGAGGCAATGTACCCGGCAATATCACAGTGGCTGAAATCAGCCACCGGACGAAACCGGGCCATAAGGCTATGGCCATCGAGCACGGCATGGACTTCCTGCGCGCACGCATGGCAAGCGTCATCGTGGGCAGCCGCCTTGACAAGGTTGGCGAACATGGGGGCCTTAGCGCCTCATGAGGAGGGCAATAAAGGATTTTGCAGTCAGCATGGCGGGGAATCCTCAGACGCAGTACATAAGCTGTACCTTAGGCCCCAGTTATGACAAACCGATTGCAGCGGTGTAACACCGGCCCGTTGGTAGCGAGCGATTACAGCGTTTTCGTATTTGTTTCACACAACCGACCTACATTGCTGGTAGCCCCTTTTTCTTTATATATTTCTTTTTCCGCCATGATGACACCGGAACAGTTTGCCCAATTCCAGCAACAACAGCTCCATGCACTGCACGAGTTAACGCTGAAGTATGTGTCTAGCATTCAATTGCTGACTGAACTGCATTTGCAGCACACCAAGAACTCTCTGGAGGCCCATAGCCAGCACCACCAAGAGTTGCTACAGGTCAAGAGCTTGCAAGAGTTGGTGCAACTGCAAAGCAAGAGCCTCCAACCAGTGACCGAAAAACTCACCGACTACACCCACCATCTGTACAATATCTTTTTGGGTCTAGGCCAAGAGGTGACTCGTTTGTTTGATGTGCAGCAGACACAAGCCAAGCCGCAAGAGAAAGCACAGGTTGCACCCACCACACTGCCTGCCCCCAAAACAAAAACTGCATCCACCAAGTCTGGTGCGGGTCAACGCGGCCCATCGGCCTAACCGGCCCCCACACGGCCCTGCCCCTAGGGCAGCGTGCCGTTCCAATACCTACACTTGCGGCACAGTTTAAAATATCGGTATCTATGGCGCGGCCTTGCCTGGCTCACATGTTCAGATTGCAGATTTCTTTCTAATGCCCCGTGGCTGCACCACAAGCCACTTTGACTCCACCATGTCGCAAGGAAAATCCATCCCCACCGTTGCCCTGAGCAATTTTGCCTCCCGCGTTGCGCTGATCGAAAAGTTTATCGCCCGCGAAGGCCATGCAGACATTCCGCTAGAACAACAAGAAGATGGGCAACCCATCGGCTACTGGTGTAGCAACTGGCGCTTTCGTCTCGAAACCGCCATTGACACCATTCCAGCCGAGCAACTGGCCGTGCTACGCAGCATTGGCTTCTTGCCCAGCATGGTGCCCAGCGCCAAAGCAGCAACGCCCACGCCAAGCCCGTTCCCGTTTTTTCATCCGGCACCAGCGGCAGCGCAAAAGCAGATCGATCAGGTTACAGAAGACATCCCAGAATGGATGACTCCACCACAGAAAGCACCAGAAGAGACGCTATGGTTCTTGCCTGTGGGTAATCTGCGTTGCGCCAATCTACCCCCAGCGCAAACCAAGGTAGCGCTGAAGAAGCGGCGCACCATTCCGGGGGAAGGCTTGAGCCGATAACAGCAGCGCCGGATTAAAACCGGATGCCTGCGGGGTTGCTCGGTGCTGGCCCGCTGGGTGGCAGGTCATTGCTGGGCTGTACCGGGGCGCTGGCCCTTGATGGCGGCTGGACTTGCTGGACGGTCACCAATGGCGTGGCCGGTGGGCGACGGTAAGACGCTGGCAATTGCGACTGTTTGGGGTAGCCTGCGGCATCCAAAAACTGCGTCCACTCGACATCCGAAAACCCCTGCAATTGCTGGCTACCAATGGTGCCAAATGGCAAACTGGCACTGCCACTCAGGCGTTGCAAGGCAGTGATGTCTTCGTTGCTGGAGACGGTGCGCTCAGTAAAGGGCACGCCGCGCTGCACCAGAAAACTGCGGGCACTGGCGCAGGGCGCACAATCACTGCCGGTATACAGCGTGACCGGAAAACGGCTGGCAATTTGCTGCAAACCGAACGGCAAGCTGCTGGCAGCGCCAGCACCGGCTGTGGCATTGCCGCTGCCCACAGCGGGGGTATCCAAACTGGGCGCTCGATCCGAGAAGGTCACTTTGCCGTCAGGCCCGACGACACGGTACACCGGCTGCGCCAGTGCAGCACCGGCACACAGGCCCAAGCACAGGGCCATGCTCCAAGGACGAAGGGGGTGCAAAAGTGGCATGGTAAAAATATCTCCAGCGATACGATCGATCAGGCCATGCCTTGGTGGCGCAGCAGTGCATCCAAGCTAGGCTCTCGGCCCCGGAAGGCCTTGAACGATTCCATCGCCGAGCGGCTGCCCCCGGCCTCCAAAATCGCCTCGCGGTAACGGCGGCCCGTGTCGGGGCTGTGTGCACCATCGGGGCTGGCGGTTTCTTCAAAAGCGGCGTAAGCATCTGCACTGAGCACCTCGGCCCATTTGTAGCTGTAGTAGCCCGCTGCATAACCACCAGCAAAGATATGGCTGAAGGTATGCGCGGTGCGGCTAAAAGCGGGTGGTTGCAGCACGGCGACTTCGGCGCGCACCAAGCCCAGCAGCGGCATAAAGTCTTGGCTTGGATCGTGCTCTGTGTGCAAGAGCATATCGAACAACGAGAACTCGATCTGGCGCAGGGTTTGCATACCGCTCTGGAAGTTTTTGGCGGCAATCATTTTGTCGTAGAGCGCACGCGGCAGTGGCGCGCCGGTCTCGACATGGGCGGTCATGTGCTCGAGCACATTCCACTCCCAGCAAAAGTTTTCCATAAACTGGCTGGGCAGTTCTACCGCGTCCCACTCAACCCCAGCAATGCCCGCAACATCGCGTTCATTGACCTGCGTGAGCATGTG
>JAIESZ010000141.1 GCA_019745615.1 Burkholderiaceae bacterium | reverse complement strand
CCAAAGCTGTGGGCCATCGTGGAGAGAATTTCGCGTGCCACGGCGTTGTCGTCTGCTACCAGCAAGCGCATACCGTGCAGCTCTTGGGCGCTGCACATGCGCCGGGGCATGGGTTCGGCCTGTAGGCCAAAGCGGGCGTTAAAGTGAAAGGTAGAGCCTTGGCCTGCCACGCTCTCGACCCAGATGCGGCCTTGCATCATCTCTACCAGTGTGCGTGAGATGGCTAGCCCCAGCCCGGTGCCGCCGTAGCGGCGCGTGGTAGAAGCATCAGCCTGCGTAAAGGGCTTAAACAGCTTGTCGCATTGCTCAGGCGTCATGCCGATGCCGGAGTCTTGGATCCAGAAGTGCAGCTCTACGGCGTCAGCATCTTGGGCCAGTTTGGCTATGCCCAGCACGATCTCGCCGCTTTGGGTAAATTTAACGGCGTTGTTGCCCAAGTTGATGAGTATCTGCCCCAACCGCAGTGGGTCGCCGCGCAGGGCGGTGGGTACGTCGGCGGCGGCGTTGAATAGCAACTCCAGCCCTTTTTCTTCGGTGCGCATACCGATCAGGTGGGCCAGATTGTCCATCACGTCTTCGAGGCGGAAGTCAATCACTTCCATGCTCATTTTGCCCGCTTCGATTTTGGAAAAATCCAAAATGTCGTTGATGATGCCCAACAGGCTTTCACCGGCACGATGCACTTTGTCGATGTAATTGCGCTGTTGCTTGTCCAGTGCGGTTTGCAGTGCCAAATGCGACATGCCAATGATGGCGTTCATGGGAGTGCGGATTTCGTGGCTCATGTTGGCCAAAAAATCGCTCTTGGTGCGCGTGGCTTCTTCGGCAATTTCTTTGGCGCGCACAATGGCGGTTTCGGCCACCTTGCGCTCGGTGATGTCGAGCAGCCAGCCCAAAATACCCTCTTCGCCGTCGTACACAATCGGCATAAAGCTGGTCAGCATGTCGCGCGCTTGGTGATCTTTGTCATACATGCGGATTTCTTGACCATGTACCACCTCGCCACGCTCCAAGGCGGCGCTGATGCGGGTGCGGTCTTGGATATCCACATAAATGTCTTTGGCTGCATCGCCCACACGGCTGCCAAACATGGCCGTAAATTGCGGATTGGTAAAGCGAAAGTGCCCTTGGGTGCTAAAGGCAATGCCAATCGGGCTGCGATCCAGAATGCTTTGCAGCCGGGCGCGCTCGTCCAGCAGGGCTTGCTCGGCGGCCTTGCGCTGTGTGATGTCACGAAACACCACCACGGTGCCCACCAACTCCCCGTTTTTGTAGGTGGGCTGGGTGGTGTATTCCACGGTAATGGGGGTGCCGTTTTGGTGCCAGAGCACCTCATCATCGCTGCTGCGCGACAGGCCATCTTGGCTGCTCTGGTACATCGGGCATTGTTCTTGTGGGTAGGTGCTGCCGTCTGGGCGGCTGTGGTGTAGCAAACCGTGCATGGGCTGGCCCAGCAGTTGGGCCTCGGTGTAGCCCAAAATGGTGGTAGTGGCGGCATTGGCAAAGGTGAGTCGCCCTTGCAAGTCCAGCCCCACAATGCCATCGTTGACCGAGGCCAAAATCAGGCGGCTGTGCTCTTCCAGCGCCGCAAGGCGGTCTTCGGCAGCCTTGCGTTCACTGATGTCGCGCACGGCCATGCACAGGCTGCCACTGTGCCCACCCACGGCAGGCAGCGCCGATAGCCCCACCTCTACCGGAAAGGGCTTGCCGTTTTGGCGCAAGCCGCTCCATTCTTGCGTGCCGCTGGTTTGTGCTTTGGGTGTGGGGTGGTCGGGTTCGCTATTGGCACGCAATGCGGTGGGCAGCAGCCGCTCTACCGACTGGCCCACCAAAGCGCCACAGGCATAGCCAAACATGGTTTCCAGTGGTGGGTTAGCCAGCACAATGGTGCCGTGGTCGTTAGTGACCAACATGCCATCAGGGGCCGATTCAATGATGCTGCGGTACCACGCTTCGGTGTCGCGCAGGCTGTTTTGCTGGGCTTCTAGCTCTACGGCCTGCTCTTCCAGCGTGGCGGCCTGTTCTTGCAGGGCTTGGGCTTGGCGTCGGGTTTCATCCAGCAGTTGGCTGGTGCTCAGGCTGCGCTGCAAAATTTCCAGATTCATCGCCAGCAGCGGCAGCAGGTCATCGAGCAGGGTTTGTTCTTGTGCAGTGATGCGATCGAGTACGGCCAGCTCTAGCACCCCCAGCAGGCGCTGGTTGCGCAGCACCGGCAAGATGAGCACGGCGTGGGGCAGGGCATCGCCCAAGGCAGAGCCTGCATGCACATAGTGCGCTGGTGGCGGTTGCAGCAGGATGGGGCTGCGGTTGAGCGCACATTGGCCCAGCAGGTTTTGGCCCAGTGCCACCGTGGTGGGCAACTCCAGTGGCTGGCGGTGGGCGTAGGAGCCAAGCAGGCGCAGTTGTGGGCGGTCTTCTTCGTGCAGGTACAGCACGCCATAGCCCAATTGCACCAGCGGTGCCAGCTCCTGAAACAGGGTGTGCGACAAGGCTTGCAGGTCGTAGGCCGATTGCAGGTTTTGCGCCAGATCGGACAAATGGGTTTTGACCCAGCTTTGCATCTCGCGCTGCTGTGCGCCTTGTTGCAGCACTTGCACCGAGCGGGCCATCGCCCCGACTTCGTTGTCGAGATCGGTGTGCGGTATGGTCACTTGCAGTTGGCCTTGGGCCAATTGCTCTACCGCTTGGCGTACCTGCTCCGTGGGGCGGCGGATGGACACCACCATCACCCAGCCCCACGCCGCTCCCACCACGGTGCCTAGTGCCAGCAGCAGGTAGCTCAAGTGCAGGCCATTGCGGCCCTGTGCCTGCATGTCCTGCATGGTCTGGCGGGCTTTGTCTTCTATTTGCTGGGCCACTTCATTGATGGCGGTGATGGCATCGACACCAACGCGCTGCATGGCGCTGGAGTTGAACTCGGCAATGGCCTGCTCGGTTTGGCCCTGTTGCAGCAGGGGCACTACCTGTGCTTGCAATAGGCGCAGATACTGTTCGTACCCGCTTTGGAACCGTTGCAGCGATGCCTGTGTGGCGGCGGGCAGCGGTAATTTTTGCAAGGTGTTGATTTGCTGCTCTATTTTGCTGCGCACTTGGGTGATCTGTTGCAGCATGTCGGCCCGCTGCTGTGGGCTGCTGGCTAGCAGGGCTTGGCGCACCACACGCCCCAGCAAAATGGACTGGGCTTGTACCTCTTTGGTGCGCGACAGTCCAATCAGGTCAGTCTCGTAGCTTTGCTGTATTTGTGCGTTGAGCTGCTGCTGGGTGTGGATATTGGAGGCAATCAGCACCACCAACAAGGCCAGCCAGACGGCAAAGCCCGCCGTCAGCTTGGTGCGCAAAGATTGGCGCTCAAAAAGATACAGCAGCTGGGACATGGCAGGGGGCTTTCGTGGTGCTAACCCCCTCAGGTGGGGGCAGGGGGTTGCCGCTGTGCTTTGCGCGCCAACTCGGCGGCGCTGTCGGTGTAGCGCTGGGCAATGGCTTGGAACTGCTCGTTCAAGGTGACAAAGGCATCGACCATATCGGGGTCAAAGTGTTGGCCGCGCCCTTGGCAGATGATGGCGATGGCTTGGGCGTGGGACATGCCTTCTTTGTACACGCGGTGGCTAATCAAGGCATCATAGACATCGGCCACCGCCATCAGCCGTGCCGAGATCGGGATGGCATCACCGGCCAAGCCTTGCGGGTAGCCACTGCCATCCCATTTCTCTTGGTGGCTGTAGGCAATCTCTT
>JAIESZ010000127.1 GCA_019745615.1 Burkholderiaceae bacterium | reverse complement strand
TCCATGTGTGCCTGGCTGGCGTATTGGCTACCCGTATCGGTGTGCATGAGCAGGCCCGGTTGAGGCTGGCGTGCACCAATGGCCATACGCAAGGCATCACAGACCAAAGTCGATTGCATATGTAGAGCGATTGCCCAATCAACCACTTTGCGCGAGAACAAATTGAGGATTACGGCCAGGTATAGCCAGCCGCAGGCAGTGCGCACGTAGGTGATGTCGCCCACCCAAGCGCGGTTGGCCTGCTCGGGTTGGAATTGGCGGTTGAGCACATTCTCAGCCACAGGTAGCTGGTGTTTGCTGTTGGTGGTGTGGGTGAATTTGCGCTTCCAACGCGCCCGCAGTCCATGGCGGCGCATGAGTGTACGCACCTTGTAGCGCCCTATGGCGATACCTTGACGCTCAAGTGCAGCACGCAGTCGGCGCGAACCATAGATGGCACCACTGGCAGTAAAAAGCGCCTGTAATGACAGGGCCAGCGCGTACAGGGGTGCTTTGGGCGCAAGGCTGCGCTGACGCGCGCTATACAGGCCAGAGCGACTCATGCCACAGGTGCAGCTCAGTTGTCTCATGTTGGCCTTGTTCGCCGTGAGCAGGCTTTGCATCACCGGATCTCACGGGCAAACAAGGCCGAGGCTTTTTTAGCAGTTCGTTGTCCGATTTGAGCTAACGAAGCTCTTTTTCGAGTTCGCGGATGCGCTGGTGCTCAGGAGTGAGGGGCTTGCCAATGCCGCAGCGCCCAGCCAGTTCTGCGTCGTATTGCTGCAGCCAGCGGTAGACGGCATTGGTGGTTAAACCCATATCTTTGCAGACTTGGCTAACGCTCAGGCCCTGCTCTCGAATCATTTTGGTTACTTGCAACTTATAGGCTGGATCAAAGTGCCGTCGTATTTTTTGGGTCTCAGATGTTGTCATGTGTTCGGCTCTGGGGTGGGGCTTCCTACCTTATCTCCGTGCCCGATTTCATTGAACCACAACAGCCAAACAGGTTGGTATCGAACAACGTTTTGGCTTCGGCAATGGAGGTTTCTTCTGTGGCACCGATCAGGGTCACGCCTGCACTGTTGACCAGCACGTCGATATGCTTGGCCTGTTCCATGATAGTCTGAACTCCATGTTGCACCGATGCTTCGTCTCGGATATCCATTTCGACCAGTGCAACACCCAGTATTGCCTGTGCTTTTTTGATGTTGCGTATGGTGCCAAACACCCGGCACCCCTGTTTGGCAAATTTCATGGCGGTGGCACGCCCAATGCCCGATGACACCCCAGTAATCACGACAACTTTCGCGTTCGACATGGCTGTTCCTTTTTGTGCGATAAGTGAGTTGGACAGGGAACGATCAGCTTTGCGCAGGAACGTGCCTGATCTTGAACCAGATCGAGTACATGGCTGGCAGGAACACTAGCGTCAGAATCGTTCCCGCAAACGTGCCGCCAATCAGCGTGTAGGCCAGCGTTCCCCAGAACACTGAATGGGTCAGCGGGATGAATGCCAGCATCGCAGCTAAGGCCGTCAAAATCACTGGCCGTGCGCGCTGAACAGTGGCTTCAACCACTGCATTGAACGGACTCAATCCTGCTTGCTCGTTGTGGTGGATCTGCCCCACCAAGATCAGGGTGTTGCGCATGAGGATGCCTGACAGTGCGATGAGGCCGACCAGCGCATTGATACCGAACGGTTGCTGGAAAATCAGCAGGGTCGGTACAACGCCAATCAGGCCGAGCGGGCTGGTGGCAAATACCATGACCATGGCGGCCATGGAGCGCACCTGCAAGATGATGATGAGCAGTGTTAGCGCAATCATGATCGGGAACAGCGGCAGCATCGCCGTGGTGGCTTTGCCGGACTCCTCAATGGGGCCAGCCTGCTCAATCCGATAGCCCGAAGGAAGCTGCTCGATAATCGGCTGTAACTGCTTCATCACGGCAGTAGAAACATCTGGCGGTTGCAGTCCCTCAGCAATGTCGCCGCGTACCGTAATCACCGGCGTACGGTCACGACGCCGCAGGATGGGATCTTCCATGCCTACCGCGATGGTTCCGACTTGAGACAGTGGGATGCGCTGCCCAGCCGATCCGACCAGCGAAAAACCGCCGATCTTTGCGGGGTCAAGACGAATATCTCCAGCCGCTCGGCCCACCACCTGCACCGAGCGGATATCCTCGCGCACCTCTGTCAGCGGCACCCCACTCAACAAGAACTGCAACTGCAAGGCCACCGAACTGGAGGTCAACCCTACGGCATGGAGTCTGTCTTGATCCAGACTGAAATGCAGGGCAGGTACACGCGGCCCCCAATCCGTGTTGACGGTACGCACCATCTGGTTGGCGTGCATGACCCCCTCGACTTGCGAAGCAATCTCCCTCAGCTTGTCTGGGTTTGGCCCCATGACGCGGTAGGCCACAGGGAATGGTGAAGGAGGCCCGAACACGATTTGGGTGACGCGCACCCGTGCCTCGGGGGCTAACCCGTCGGCCACCGCTTGGCGCAGTCTGAACTTGAGGGCTTCTCGCTCTTGATCATTGCCCGTCAGCACCACGACTTTGGCGAACGACGGATCAGGCAATTCAGGTGCCATCGCTAAAAAGAAGCGTGGTGCGCCTTGGCCGATGTAGGCCGTCACGATTCTGGCTTCTTCTTGCTTCGCCAGCCAAGCTTCAACCTTCGCTGTCGCGGCACTGGTTTGCTGGATGGAGGTGCCATACGGCATCTGCACCTCTACCAGCACTTCTGGCCGGTCGGAGGTTGGAAAGAATTGTTTTTTTACCATCCCCATGCCAACGATAGCCAGTACAAACGTTCCGACTACTGCGGCGGCAACCCACCATTTGCGGGCAATGACACGCCCCAGCACCTCACGGAAACGGTTGTAGTTGCGCGTGTTGTAGATGGCTTCATGTCCGCCCTCGACCTTCTTGATCTCTGGCAGCATCTTCACACCCAGGTAGGGCGTAAAAACCACCGCCACCACCCAAGAAACAATCAGGGCGATACCGACGATCCAGAACATATTGCTGGTGTATTCGCCTGCGGTAGAGCGTGCAAACCCATTCGGCATAAAGCCGATGGCCGTGACCAGCGTGCCACAAAGCATGGGAGCTGCAGTGTGGCTCCAAGCATAGGCCGAAGCGGCAACGCGGCTATACCCTTCTTCCATCTTCACCACCATCATTTCGATAGCGATGATGGCGTCGTCTACTAGCAGACCTAATGCCAGAATAAGTGAGCCGAGCGTGATGCGGTCAAAATTCTTGCCGCTGGCCGCCATGATGACGAATACGGCGGCCAACGTCAGTGGCACTGCCGCCGCAACCACCATGCCAACTCGCCAGCCCATGCTCACGAAGCACACCACCATCACCACGAGCAAGGCAACGAAAAACTTGACCATGAACTCGTCCACCGCCGAACTGATGTTGACAGCCTGATCGGTCACTTTGGTTAGAGAAATTCCTAGCGGCAGATCGGCATTGATCTTGCTAATTTCCGTCTCCAGCGCCTTGCCAAGATCCAGCCCGTTCCAATCGTCTCGCATCACCACGCCAAGTAACAGTGCCGGCTCTCCATTGTTACGAATCAGGAAGGTGGCTGGGTCTTCATAACCACGCTTGATGGTCGCCACATCCGAGAGCTTCAATGTTCGCCCTTGTACGGCAATGGGCGTCTGTCGAATCTTGTCCAGATTACCAAATGCACCATCCACACGAACAAAGACTTGTGACCCCTTGGT
>JAIESZ010000276.1 GCA_019745615.1 Burkholderiaceae bacterium | reverse complement strand
GAGGCGTTAGAGACCAGCTCGCGCAGAAAAATTTCTTGGTTCGAATACAGCGAGTGTGTGACCAAATGCAACAGTTGGGCCACTTCGGCCTGAAAGTGCAGGGTTTGTTTGCTCATAGGGGGTTCTCTCAAAGACCAAAATACAACTTGCAGAAACATACGCCCCCGCCTGATAGGCCGGTGGGGTGCGCTAGCAGCGGTGCAGTTGTGGGCGCTGGCTGGGGTTTCAAGCCTCAGGGGCGCAAAATATGGCATATCCACCCCACAATAGATCCTATGACCCTGACTGAACTCAAATACATCGTTGCTGTTGCGCGCGAAAAGCACTTCGGCAAGGCAGCAGATGCCTGTTACGTTTCCCAGCCCACGTTGTCCGTGGCTGTGAAAAAACTAGAGGAGGAACTGGACGTCAAACTGTTCGAGCGCAGCGTGGGCGAAGTGGCCGTTACGCAGCTGGGCGAGGAAATCGTGCGCCAAGCCCAAAGCGTGCTAGAGCAGGCCGCCGCCATCAAAGAAATTGCCAAACGTGGCAAAGACCCACTGGCCGGTGCCCTCACGCTGGGCGTGATCTACACCATTGGCCCCTACCTGCTGCCCGAACTGGTGCGCCGCTCTATTGAGCGCACGCCCCAAATGCCCTTGTTGCTGCAAGAGAAGTTGACCGTGCGCCTGCTGGAAATGCTGCGCACCGGTGAGATCGACTGTGCTATTTTGGCCGAACCGTTCCCAGACACCGGGCTGGCTATGGCCCCCCTGTACGATGAACCTTTTATGGCCGCCGTGCCCAGCACCCACCCACTGGCCAGCGCCAAGAGCGTCACTGCCGAAGACCTGCGCAACGAAACCATGCTGCTATTGGGCGCAGGCCACTGCTTTCGCGACCATGTGTTGGATGTGTGTCCAGAGTTCGCCCGCTTTTCTAGCAATGCCGAAGGCATTCGCAAGTCGTTTGAAGGCTCCTCGCTCGAAACCATCAAGCACATGGTGGCCGCTGGCATGGGCGTGACGCTGGTGCCCCGCATGTCGGTGCCGCGCGATGCACTCATCAACACCGTGCGCCGACGTAAAAGCGATGAGACCTACATCCGCTATCTGCCCGTGCAAGAGAGCGACGGCAGCGCGCCGCCGATGCGCCGCGTCGTATTGGTGTGGCGGCGCAGTTTTACCCGCTACGAAGCCATTGCCGCCTTGCGCAATGCCATCTACGCGTGCGAGTTGCCCGGCGTGCAGCGGCTGTCCTAATGGCCCCTCGGTAAAACTCCCCATCTGCACGCTGCCTGCGCTACATTGGAAACCTACCTTTTTTCAGGAGAAGCATCATGGCTAAAAGTCCCAAAACCACTGCCCCTGCCATCCACATTGGCATCAGCGAGAAAGACCGCGCTGCCATTGCCCAAGGGCTGTCGCATTTGTTGGCTGATACCTATACGCTTTACCTGACCACGCACAACTTCCATTGGAACGTGACTGGCCCGATGTTCAATACCCTGCACACCATGTTCATGGTGCAGTACACCGAGTTGTGGAATGCCGTCGATCCAATTGCCGAGCGTATCCGCGCCTTGGGTCATCCAGCCCCCGGCTCTTACGCTGAGTTTGGTAAGCTGGCCAGCGTGCCTGATGCCCCCGCCAAGCCGCCTAAAGCGCTAGAGATGGTGCGCATTTTGGTGGAGGGCCATGAGGCTGTGGCCCGCACCGCACGGGCATTGTTTGCGGTGGTAGATAAAGCCAGCGATCAGCCTACCGCTGATCTGCTCACCCAGCGCCTGACCGTGCATGAGCAAACCGCTTGGATGTTGCGCTCGCTGCTGGAAGACTGAGCGATGGCCCGCCGCTCCAGTACCGTGCCTGCCAGCGCAGCACCCACTGAAATCGAGATCAAGCTGGCCCTGCCCGGGGCCGATCCGCAGGCGGTGGCGGCGGCATTGGCCGCCAGTCCGGTGCTGGCGCGGCGGAAGGCGCAGCACCAGACGGTGTTTAGCCAGTATTTTGATACCCCCGACCAAGCTTTGCGCCGCCAGCGCGTCGCTTTGCGTCTGCGCCGCTTGGGCAGCGCAGAGCAGCCGCAGTGGCTCCAAACCCTCAAAACGGCAGGCCAAGGCGATTCCGCCTTGAGCGTGCGCGGCGAGTGGGAAATGCCCGTGCCCGGCCCAGCGCTGGCGCTGGAACTGCTGCAAGATTCGCCGTGGCCGCACATGGATGCCGATGGTGCCCTGTCGGCAGCCTTGCAGCCTTGTTTTGTCACTGAATTTGAGCGCACCACATGGCTGGTGCGCCAGCGCGACGGTAGCCAGATTGAGGTGGCACTTGATATGGGCACCATCACAGCCGCTGGCCGCAGCTGGCCGCTGTGTGAGCTAGAGCTGGAATTGCTGGCCGGGCCACCGGCAGCCCTGTTGGCGTTGGCGGGCCGGATTGCGCGCACGGTAGCCGTGTTGCCGCTGGCGGCAAGTAAGGCCGAGCGAGGCTTTGCCTTGCAGCAATCGGCCACCGTGGCCCCCGTGCTGGCCCAGCCACCCAAAATCAGTGATACCGATCCTCTGGCCACCATCGCCCGGCGTGTGCTGGGCGAGGCGTTTTTGCAGTTCACGGCCAATCTCTACCGCCTGCAAACCAGCGATGCCCCTGAGCTGATCCACCAAGCGCGGGTCGGCTGGCGGCGTTTTCGCAGTGTGTGGCGTATGTTGCGCCCTTTGCTGCCGGGGGTGGAGCTGCCACCGCTGCAAGCTCTACGTCCCCTGTTAGACGGCCTAGGAGCATTGCGCGATTTGGATGTGGCACGCACCGAGACTCTGCCGCCCTTGGCGCAAGCCTATGTTCGTTATAGCCAGCACGAGGCTGGGGCTGCTGCCGACATCGCCCAGCAGTGGCAGCAGTTGCACACCGCTCTGAGCCAAGCTGCCAGCCAGGAGCGCGCTGCTGTGCGTGCCGCCTTAACGCAGCCTGCCGTGGGCGCTGCTTTGCTGGCGCTGTCGCATTGGCTCGAAATGTTAGATGGGCCATTGGCTGCCACGGTGGCCCCCTTGTCGGCTAAAGCGCAAGGGCGTGGCATCCAAACCTTGCGTCGACGTGCCCTGCGCTTGGCCAAACGGTTAGATTGCACCCTGCACCAGTGCCAGCACGACCACTCCCCTGAGGGCATAGAGCACCAGCACCAAGTACGTATTCTGGCCAAGCGTTTGCGCTACAGCGTGCAAGCGTTGGCACCAGTGTTGCCCAAGCGCTTGCAACAGCAGCACCGCGCCGCCCAGCAATTGCAAGAGCGCTTAGGTGCAGCCCGCGATTTGCTCCAAGCATGCCATTTGGTGGCCCGTTGGGGCGGTAGCCCCTTGTGGCTAGCCTTTTTGCAGGGCGTAGCCGCAGCGCGGGCGCTGGACGATTTGCCTCCTCCCTGATCGGTATCGTTCCTGTTTTTGCCCACCTAGAGGCTAGGCCTTGGGGTGGTGGAAATCTCCGTTTCTTTTCATCTGTTGTTCTCCGTTGCCCATGTCCACCGCCAGTCGCAGCCGCCTGTCCCTGTACCTTGACCTCATTCGCTGGAATCGCCCGGCGGGCTGGCTGGTGTTGATCTGGCCCACCCTCAGTGCCCTGTGGCTGGCCGCTGGCGGTTTTCCGGGTTGGCATTTGTTGGCGGTGTTTGTGCTTGGCACCATCCTGATGCGCAGCGCTGGTTGTTGCATCAATGATGTGGCTGACCGGCACTTTGATCGCCATGTCAAGCG
>JAIESZ010000302.1 GCA_019745615.1 Burkholderiaceae bacterium | reverse complement strand
CGGGGCTTGAATGATGCGCTGCAAAGCGCCGCGCTGCGGGGGGTGTTTGATGGCTCACGCACCGCTGATGAAACGGCGGGCAAGCCCCATCCGTTGATGTTGCAAGAGCTGATGGCCGAATTTGATGTGCCGCCTGAGCGCGTACTGATGATTGGCGACACCACGCACGATCTGCAAATGGCGCTCAATGCGGGCTGTGCCAGTGTGGGCGTGGCCTATGGTGCCCACGACCCTCAGACCTTTGCGCCCCTGCGGCCCTTAGGGGTAGCGCATACCGTGCAGGAGCTACACGACTGGCTGCGTGTTCATGGTTGAACGCGCAGCGCCTTGTGCCGCTGGCATACTGCACCCCCATGCCCCGCCCTGCCGATAGCCCCTTGATCTAGCCATGTCTGAACCGCACCCACCGTCCTCCGCATCCCCTCTTCCCCCTGCCTCAGACCTCTGGGGGCCGCAAGCCAGCGCTGCTGGGGCAGCACAGGCCCCCCATACGAATATGCCGGGCTGGGAGCGCGAGGTGCTCGAAAAACTGCTACTGGGCACTTTGGCCGAGCAACGCGCAGCGCGGCGTTGGCGTATCTTTATGCGTTTGGGCTGGCTGGCGTTCTTTGCCTTTTTGTTGTGGATGGCGCTATCGCAAGAGATGACCGCCTCAACGCAAAAGAGCAAGCCGCACACCGCTGTGGTGGCCATCAAGGGGGAGATCGCCTCTGGTGCCGATGCTAGCGCCGAAAACATCATCGCCGCCATGCGCAGTGCGTTGGAAGACCAAGGCTCTAAGGCGCTGGTCTTGCTGATTAACTCACCCGGCGGCAGCCCGGTGCAGGCAGGCATCATCAACGATGAGATCGTGCGCCTGAAGGCTAAACACCACAAACCTATTTATGCAGTGGTAGAAGAAACCTGCGCCTCAGCCGCTTATTACATTGCTGCGGCGGCGGATGAAATTTATGTCGATAAGGCCAGCATTGTGGGTAGCATTGGTGTGCTGATGGATGGCTTTGGTTTTACCGGCACGATGGATAAATTGGGGGTAGAGCGCCGCTTGCTCACTGCGGGCCAGAACAAGGGCTTTTTAGACCCTTTTAGCCCGCAAACTGAGCAGCAGCGCGCTTATGCCCAAACCATGCTCGATCAAATCCACCAACAGTTTATTGCCGTCGTGCGCGCCGGACGCGGCAACCGGCTCAAGCCCACCGAGCAAACCTTTAGCGGCCTATTCTGGACGGGCACGCAAGCCATTGACATGGGGCTGGCCGACCGCTTGGGTAATGTCGATTATGTCGCCCGCGAGGTGGTTAAAGCCGAAGAGTTGATCGACTACACCCGCCACGAAAACGTGGCCGAGCGCTTGGCCAAGCGTTTTGGGGTAGCGATGGGCTTGGGCATGGCACAGGCACTGCAAACCCAGACCGCAGTGCCGCAGTTGCGTTAACGCAGCACCCGTTGGAAGTAGGAGGCGCGATGAATCTGACAACTTGGGTGCAATTGGTGGTGTTGGTGGCGGTGGCGTGGTGGGCCATCGGGGTGTACAACCGGCTGGTTAAACTGCACAACCGTATTGCCAATGCCTTTGGTCAGATTGATGTGCAGCTCAAGCGGCGGCACGATCTGGTGCCCAATTTGGTCGAGGTGGCGCGGGGCTATCTCAAGCACGAGGCTGCCACACTAGAAGCGGTGATTCAAGCGCGGGGCCAAGCCCAAGGCGCAGCCCAAGCGGCGCGCAGCCAGCCTACCAATGCCGCAACGATGGGCGCGCTGGCGGTGGCCGAAGGGGCTTTAGGCTCTAGCCTAGGCCGCCTGATGGTGGTGGCAGAAAACTACCCCGACCTCAAAGCCGACGCCACGATGGCCGCTTTGAGCGAAGAACTGACCAGCACCGAAAACCGCATTGGCTTTGCCCGCCAAGCCTACAACGATCAGGTGCTGGACTTTAATAACCTTGCCACGCAGTTTCCTGCGGTGTTGGTGGCACGGCTGACGGGGTTGCCCCCAGCAGCCATGCTCGAATCGACCCAGTCTGACGCCGAGCGCCAAGCACCCCGCGTGCAGTTCTGAGCCGAGTTCACCCGTTCGGTTAGGCCAGCGCGGCGGCGGGGCCAAAAAACTCGTAGTGGGTTTGGCTTTCTGGCACCCCCAGTGCGTGCAGGTTGCGTTTCACCAGCGCCATAAACGGCTTGGGGCCAAGGAAGTAGGCATCCACATCGCGGGTTTCGGGCAGCCATTGCGCCAATTGCTCTGGGGTTAGGTAGCCCACAGCATCGGCACCATCTGCCTCAGTGGCTTGGTCATAGCTATAAAAGCGTTGCAATTGCGGGTGCTCGGCGGCCAGTGCGTCCACGGTGTCGCGGAAGGCGTGGACGGCGCGGTTGCGAGCGCAGTGGATGAAATGCACGGGCCGCCCGCTGGCCAATGCGGCAGGCAACATGGCTAAGGTGGGGGTGATGCCCACGCCACCACTGATCAGCACCAAGGGCTTATCGCTGGCTTGCAATGTGAACGGGCCAGCGGGCGGAAACACCTCCAGCGTGCTGCCTTCTTGCACTTGGTCATGCAGGTAGTTAGAGACCACGCCGCCTGCTTCGCGCTTGACGCTGATGCGCAGGCTGCGGCCATCGGCAGCTGCCGACAGCGAATAATTGCGCCGCTGTTCTTCTTTACCCTCTAGCGCCAAGCGCAGGCCAATATATTGGCCGGGCAGGTAGCGCAGCACGGGGCCGCCATCTTGGGGTTCTAGGTAGAACGAGGTGATCTCGGTACTCTCGGCCACTTTGCGCGCCACACGGAACAGGCGCACACCGCGCCAGCCGCCTTCACCGGCGGCATTGGCGGCATAGACTTGCTCTTCAGCACCGATCAACATATCGGTCAACTGTTGGTAGGCAGCGCCCCATGCGGCCAGCACCTCGTCGGTGGCAATGTCAGCGCCTAGCACTTCGCGGATGGCGCGCAGCAGGCAGGTGCCCACAATCGGGTATTGCTCCGGCAGCACTTGCAGGGCGACGTGTTTGTGAACGATTTGCGCGGGCAGGTTGCCCAGCTTCTCTAAGTGGTCAATGTGGCGGGCGTACATCAGCACGCTGTTGGCCAAGGCGCGGGGCTGGTCGCCACTGGCTTGGTGCGCTTGGTTGAACAGCGGGCGCACTTCGGGGTACTCCTTGAGCATGATGCCGTAGAAGTGTTTGGTCAGGGCTTCGCCGCCGGTTTCGAGCAGCGGGACGGTGGCTTTGACAATGGCGCGTTGGGCTTCGGTGAGCATAGAGTCTCCAAGGGGGAAAAATAATCAGCAAGGCAAAGTGAGCCTGTTGTGCCTACGCAGCATCTGTGCCAATCTTTAGTCCTTTGAAAAACAAAGACTTAAACCGATAGTGGTCTTAATGACTACAGCCCCATAAGCGTCATAAAGACTGCACAATAGTCAATATGACTACATCGACCCTGCTGGCTGCCTTGGTTCCCTTGGTGGCTGATTTGTCCCAAGAACTGCCTGAGCGCGAGCGCTATCGTCGTTTATTGCAAGCGGTGCGGGCGCTGTTTCCTTGCGATGCCGTAGCCTTGCTGCGGCTGGAGGGCGAATGGCTGGTACCGTTAGCGATGGACGGCCTGAGCAGCGATGCGCTGGGGCGGCGCTTTCGTGTCAGTGCCCACCCGCGTTTGCAAGCGCTGTTGCAGGCGGGCCAGCCGACGCATTTCCCTTTGGGCAGCGATTTGCCCGACCC
>JAIESZ010000085.1 GCA_019745615.1 Burkholderiaceae bacterium | reverse complement strand
CAAGGCAAGGGGGCTTTTTTGCTCTGTCGCACGTCTAACCCCGGTGGCGACGATTTTCAGAACCAGCGCTTGGCAGGGGTTGCCGGAGAGCCGTTGCTCTACGAGCACATTGCCCGTTTGGCCCAAGGGCCTTGGAACCGCAATGGCCAGTTGGGGCTGGTGGTGGGCGCTACCTATCCGGCAGAGATTGAGCGGGTGCGCGCCTTGGCCCCCACCGTGCCTTTGTTGATTCCGGGGGTGGGTGCCCAAGGGGGCGATGCCTTGGCCACGGTGCGCGCAGGCTGGCGTCAAGATGGCCCGATTGTGGTCAACTCCTCGCGGGCCATCCTTTATGCCAGCAACGGGGCTGATTTTGCTGCGGCAGCGCGCCGAGAGGCGCAGCGTACACGCGATCTACTCCAAGCGGCACGTTCCTGAGCGCATGGCATCGAGCGCCGTGGACAGCGGCGTGATAGCGAAAAGAAATCGGCTTGCTTGCACTTGGCAAGAAATTCTAGTATCGGACAAGGTGCTGTCGTTGGTAGTCTTGCCTACCTGCGATTTTCGTTACATTTTGTAGTGCCATAGGGCAGCGGTGAGCACTGTCGCTGCCTTGCCTTTCTTTCTAGGCACCCGTTTTTTCTACCGATAGATGTCCATGTCACTGCTGCACCGTTGGAGCTTGCTCCAAAAATTCATGATCCTTGGCACCATCGGCTTGATGATGAGTGCCATGCCCACCTTTTTGTATGTGGAGCATGCGCTGCAGACCATTGACGAGGCCCGCACCGAAGTCGCTGGGGCACCCCCGCTGATTGCCCTGAACAAAACGGTGCAGTTGATGCAAATACACCGTGGCTTGTCGGCCAGTATGCTCAGTGGCGATGAAGGTTTGGGTGCTCGCCGTCCGGCAGTGCGCGATGGCGTGGGCAAAGCTCTGACCCAAGTGGATGAGCGTTTTGCCACGGCAGCGGTGCCTGCGGCCCAAATGGCTGTCTGGGCTAAGGTTAAACAGACGTGGCAGGCACTAGAGCCTCAAGTGGCTGCGCGTAGCTTGACACCACCCCAGAGCACAGCGCAGCACACCCAGCTTATTGCCAGCATCATGCTGCTGAGTGAAGAGTTGCGCTATGCCTACAAGCTACAGATGGACCCTGACCCCGATACCCATGCCTTGATCCAAGCCACCTTGGTGGATGCACCCATGTTAAGCGAAAAGCTCGGCATCATGCGTGCCCAAGGCTCCAGTGCCTTGGTGCAGGGCGTTTTGCCCCCAGCCAATAAAAGCACCTTACAGGCCCTACAGCAACGTGCGGGCGAGTTGGTGGGTGAAACCTTCCGCAACTTTGAGCGGGCGATGGTGGCCAATCCGCAGTTTCGTCAGCAGCTCGAAGCCCCAACCCGTGACCTCAAGGCCCGTATCGAGGCCACGCGCCAGATGGCCGATCAGAACCTGATCCAAGCCGCCAGCCTGCAGATGCCGGCCAAAGACTATTTTGACGACTTTACCCGCACCATCGATGCCTTGTTCAGTGTCAATGATCAGGCCATGCATGCGCTCGATGCCAAGCTGCAAGAACGTGTAGATGATCTGTGGCAGACGTTGATTGAGGTGGTGGTTGCCTTATTGGTGACTTTGTCGATGACCACTGCGTTGGCGCTGGTCTTTGTGCGCTCTATGACCAAGCCCTTGGCACAAGCGCAAGATTTGGCACGGGCCGTGGCCGACGGTGATCTCAGCGGGGCCGATCTGGCCCACGGTAGCAACGAAGTGGGCCAATTGATTGCTGCACAGCAGCGTATGCGGGCCAAATTGCGCCCGGTAGTGGCCGAAGTGCGCCAAAGTGCCGAGGGATTGGCCAGCGCCAGTGCTGAAATTGCCCAAGGTAATAACGATCTGTCAGCCCGTACTGAAAGCCAAGCGGCGGCGCTAGAAAAAACTGCGGCGTCGATGGAGCAGCTCAACACCACGGTTCACCAAAATGCCGAAAGCGCACGCCAAGCCAACCAAGTGGCTGAAAATGCCAGCCAAGTAGCCGCCAAGGGTGGGCAGGTGGTAGCCCAAGTGGTACACACGATGGAGGCGATTAACAGTTCTTCGCACAAAATTGCCGACATCATCAGTGTCATTGATGGCATCGCTTTTCAGACCAATATCCTTGCCCTTAATGCGGCAGTAGAAGCGGCCCGTGCTGGTGAGCAGGGCCAGGGCTTTGCGGTGGTGGCCTCCGAGGTGCGTGCTTTGGCTGGGCGCAGCGCTGCTGCGGCCAAAGAAATCAAGGGATTGATTGATGCCTCCGTGGGCAACGTCCATGCGGGTTGCACGCTGGTAGAGCAGGCAGGCAGCACGATGGATGAAATTTTGGTCAGTGTGCGCCGGGTGGCTGACATCATGGCTGAGATCAATGCTGCCAGCCAAGAGCAGTCGGCGGGCGTCTCTGAGGTCAGTGCAGCGATCATGCATATGGATCAGGTGACGCAGCAAAACGCTGCCTTGGTCGAAGAAATGGCCACTGCTGCTGCGGGTTTGCGAGGGCAGGCGGAAGGCTTGGTAGGCACGGTGTCGCTGTTTCGGCTCAATACTGCCTGAAGCGTCTGCGAATCTGCTGGCTTGCAAGGCCAAAAATAAATATCTGAACACTGAAAAATTTGGCACATAATGACTGCACTTTTCTGCAATGATAGAAAAGTGGTTAAGTCAGCGGTGATTGGTCAGTTTCGCGTCTTTGAAGTCGTCACAGGTTTGTTGATTGCGTCGGGCTCCATCGCGTTTTATGTTTTTTCGGGAGTCCTTCATGGGCAACAAACTTTACGTGGGCAACCTGCCCTACTCTTTCCGCGATCAAGATCTGGAACAAACTTTTGGCCAATACGGTGCTGTTTCTAGCGCCAAGGTCATGATGGAGCGCGACACCGGCCGTTCCAAAGGTTTCGGCTTTGTCGAAATGGGCAGCGATGCCGAAGCCCAAGCCGCCATCCAAGGCGTGCACGGTCAAAACTTTGGTGGCCGTGATCTGGTCGTCAATGAAGCCCGTCCGATGGAACCCCGTCCCCCCCGCAGCGGTGGCGGCGGCTACGGTGGTGGCAATGGTGGCGGCGGCTACGGCGGCGGCAATGGTGGCGGCGGCTACGGCGGCGGCAACAGCGGCGGTGGCTACGGTGGTGGCCGCAGCGGTGGCGGCGGTGGTGGTTACGGCGGTGGCCGTGGCGGCTACTAAGCCCTCCAGCCCCTGAGTTAAGCTTCGGCCCCGCGCCGAAACTGCACATTAAAAAGAGCCTTCGGGCTCTTTTTGCATTTTGTAGCCAAAAAAATACACATTTACTTGCAAAAGTCCTTGCGTTTTGCCCAATTCTCCGAGACATAATGTGCCTGCGGGCTGCGCCCGTATTGGTTTTGCGGTGATCCTGTAGTAGCGGGTGCGGCACATCCTCAGGGGGGGTGCTAGCTGAGTTTTCCGGGGCTCTATCGCGGTGTCAAAAGTGTTTTTTAGGAGTCCCTTGATGGGCAATAAACTGTACGTGGGCAACCTGCCCTATGGTGTGCGTGACGATGATTTGGCCCAAGCATTTGGCGAGTTTGGTAATGTGACCAGCGCCAAGGTGATGATGGAGCGCGATACCGGTCGTTCCAAAGGCTTTGGTTTTGTCGAGATGGGCAGCGATCCTGAAGCCCAAGCGGCCATCAACGGCATGAA
>JAIESZ010000056.1 GCA_019745615.1 Burkholderiaceae bacterium | reverse complement strand
ATACCGGCATGGCGTGGCCGGGTGTGGGCTAGGCGCTCAAAAAATTGGGTGGAAAACGTGTGCAGCACTGCCAAAGCGAACAGCGCCGCAGCAATGCTGTGGATCAGCGTAGGGGGCATAAAAATGACGTGAGGGAGCCGCGAGGCGGCCCGACCATCGCATGAACCTGCCCAACCCCTACGGCGTGGCACCCAATTTGAGTATATCGCGACATCGGTTTGTCATAAAATAATGCAATAGTTCAACAATTATCAAACTATCGAACGCAAGAAAGGTAAGGCAGCATGAAAGTCGGTATCAACGGGATGGGGCGCATTGGTCGTTTGGCACTGCGGGCAGCTTTCGGTGCCGCAGAACGTGGCTTGGATGACCCCCGTGCGGGCAACCGCTTGCAAGTGGTACACCTCAATGAGCTTAAAGGCGGTGCCGCTGCCACCGCCCATCTGCTGGCTTTTGACAGTGTGCAAGGCCCGTGGCGCACCCCCATCCATGCTGAAGGCGAAGAGGCCATCTTGGTGGGCCAGCAGCGGCTGTCTTTTAGCAACCATGCCCAAGCGGCAGACATTCCTTGGGGCGATTTGGGCGTCGATGTGGTGCTGGAATGCACCGGCAAATTTTTAACCCCCGACACCATCCAAGGCCATCTGCAACGCGGGGCCAAGCGCGTGATTGTGGCGGCCCCAGTCAAGGTGGGCGGGGTGCTGAACATCGTGGTCGGCATCAACCACCAACAATATGATCCAGCCCGCGACCAGATCGTCACTGCCGCATCGTGTACCACCAACTGCTTGGCCCCCGTGGTCAAGGTGATCCACGAAAATATCGGCATTCGGCACGGGCAAATCACCACCATCCACGACCCGACCAATACCAATCTGATGGTAGATGCGCCGCACAAAGACCTGCGCCGCGCCCGCAGCGCCATGCTCAGTTTGGCCCCCACCACCACGGGCAGCGCCAGCGCCATCGCCCTGATTTACCCAGAACTCAAAGGCAAACTCAACGGCCACGCGGTACGCGCCCCGGTGCTCAATGCCTCGCTCACCGATTGCGTGTTTGAACTGCAACGCGCCACCACGGCAGAAGAAGTCAATGCCCTGTTCAAGGCTGCCGCTGCGGGGCCGCTGGCGGGCATTTTGGGCTATGAAGAGCGCCCACTGGTGAGCGCCGATTACGCCCGCGACACGCGCAGTTCCATCATTGATGCCCTGTCCACGCTGGTGACGGATAACACCTTACTCAAAGTCTACGCTTGGTACGACAACGAGATGGGCTATGCCTGCCGCATGGTCGATCTGGCCTGCCATATGCAAGAAGTAGGCATTTAACATGAACGCCGCCGAGCGCAACTATGCGATCGTGACAGCCTCATATTGGGGCTTCACGCTCACCGACGGCGCTTTGCGTATGTTGGTGCTGTTGCATTTTTACCAGTTAGGTTATTCGTCGGTGACGCTGGCCTTTCTGTTTCTGCTGTACGAGGCTGCCGGTATTGCCGCCAACCTGCTGGGCGGTTGGCTGGCCACGCGCTACGGCATCACCCGGATGCTCACCGTGGGGCTAGTCACGCAAATCACCGGCTTTACCTTGCTGTCGCTGCTCAATCCAGCATGGACGGCGGCGATGTCAGTGGCTTGGGTGGTGCTGGCCCAAGGCATTTGCGGCGTCGCCAAAGACTTGACCAAAACCGCCAGCAAATCAGCCATTAAAGTGACGCAGGCGCAGGCCAAAGAGCAGGGTACGGGCCAGTTGTTCCGCTGGGTGGCTTGGTTTACCGGCAGCAAAAACGCCATGAAGGGCATTGGCTTCTTTTTGGGCGGGCTGCTGTTGCAAACGCTGGGCTTTCAAGCCTCGCTGTGGGCGATGGCGGCTTTGCTGGCGCTGGTGCTGCTGGGCGTGGTCACGTCCTTGCCGCAGATGATGGGCAAGAGCAAAGCCTCTGGCTCGGCCAAAGAGCTGTTTGCTAAAAATGCCGGGATCAATGCGCTGGCCGCCGCCCGCGTGGTGCTGTTTGGTGCCCGCGATGTCTGGTTTGTGGTGAGTTTGCCGGTGTTTTTGTATTCGGCGGGCTGGAATTTCACGATGGTGGGCAGCTTTTTGGCGGCTTGGACGATAGGCTACGGCCTCGTGCAGGCACTGGCCCCCAGCTTGGTGCGGCGCAGTAGCGATGGCCTGAGCAGTGAGGTGCCCGCTGCACGCTGGTGGTCGGCCCTGCTGGCGGTGATTCCGGTAGTGCTGGCCTTGGCGGTGGCCTTGGAAGCACCCGCCTTGGAATGGGTGGTGGTGGGCGGCCTGTGCCTGTTTGGCTTTGCCTTTGCTGTCAATTCTTCGGTGCATTCGTACTTGATTTTGGCCTACGCTGGCTCCGAAAAGGCCGCAGAAGATGTGGGCTTTTATTACGCGGCCAATGCACTGGGGCGCTTTGTCGGCACCTTGCTGTCCGGCTTGCTCTACCAATGGGGCGGCCTGCTGTATGCACTGATCGGTTCTGCGATCATGCTGGGGCTGTGCTGGTTGGCCACGCTGGCCCTGCCTACTACCAAGGCCCATACAACCCCTAGCCCGGCCTAAAAAAACGAAGAAACCTCCCTATGGATGAAGCACAAGTGATTCGCGCCTTGGGCGCTCTGGCCCAAGAAACCCGCCTGCGCCTGTTTCGGCTGCTGGTGGTGGCGGGGCCACAGGGCCTGACCCCCGGCAGCATGGCTGAGACGCTGGGGGCGTCTGGCACGGTGCTGTCTTTTCATTTGAAAGAGCTGCACGCTGCTGGCTTAGTGCAGGTGCAACGCCAAGGACGCCACCAAATCTACCGCGCCGCCATCGCGCCCATGAACGAACTGCTGTCTTACCTCACGGCCCACTGCTGCCAAGGACAACCCTGTATGGCAACCCCCTTGCTCAACTGCACTACCTACACCGCTTAAACAAAGAAAGAATTTTGACTATGTCTGCTCCGGTTTACAACGTTCTCTTTATCTGTACCCACAACTCGGCCCGCAGCATCATCGCCGAGGCCCTGCTGAACCAATTGGGTGGCGGTAAATTTCGCGCCTACAGCGCAGGTAGCCGCCCCGCCAGCCACGTCCATCCGCAAGCGCTGGCCCTGCTGCAACGGCACAAAATCGCCACCGACGGACTGCACAGCAAAAACTGGGACACCTTTGCCCAGCCCGATGCGCCACAGATGGATTTTGTGCTCACGGTGTGCGACCAAGCAGCAGGCGAGGTGTGCCCCTTCTGGCCCGGCCAGCCCCTATCGGCCCATTGGGGGGTACAAGACCCCTCAGCCACCATCAACCACAGCCCAGAAAACATAGATAAAGCCTTTAGTGAGGTCTTTCGCATCCTGCACCGGCGCATCTCGCTGTTTTTGAGCTTGCCGCTGCCTAAGCTCGGCCAGTTATCGCTGCAACAAGAGCTCAACCATATCGGCCACACCTCAGACTAACGCCAGCACGAAAGGAACATCATGGGCTTGTTTGAACGCTTCTTGACCCTCTGGGTGGCCTTAGGCATGGGGGCCGGCGTCATCCTAGGCTTAGTGCTACCCGGCCTGTTCCATACCATTGCAGCGCTGGAAATCGCCCATGTCAATTTGGTGGTGGCCGTGTTGATCTGGGTAATGATCTACCCGATGATGATCCAAATTGA
>JAIESZ010000224.1 GCA_019745615.1 Burkholderiaceae bacterium | reverse complement strand
GACGATGAGCCGCTGATGGTTGATGTGGGTACCGCGCTCGAAGAGGTGGCCCATCTGGTGGTGGGGGCCGATCCCCGGCATTTAATCAGTGGTTTTGTCGTCACGGATTCTGGCCATTATTTGGGCATAGGCTGGGTGCAGGATTTGTTGCGCGAGGTCACCTCCATGCAGATGGAATCGGCCCGCTATGCCAACCCCCTGACGCAACTGCCGGGCAATGTGCCCATCAACCAGCATATTGACCACCTGCTGGGTTCGGGGCAAGAGCATTGCGTCGTCTATTGCGATTTAGACAACTTTAAGCCTTTTAACGATGTCTATGGCTACGCCAAAGGCGATGAGGTGATTAAGTTGACGGCCCGTGTGCTCACCCAAGCCTGTGCGGCAGACATTGACTATGTGGGCCACATTGGCGGGGATGATTTCATTTTGATTTGCTGTAGCCCCGATTGGCGTCAGCGCTGCCAAGCGGCGCTTGATAGTTTTGCCACGGAAATCATGTCTTTTTTTAGCAACGATGATTTGGAGCGGGGTGGTTACGTGACCGAAAACCGCAAAGGCCTGCCGGAGTTTCATCCCCTGATCTCACTGTCTTTGGGGGCTGTGGAAATCAAAGCGGGCATGTTTACCAACCATCTGGAGGTGGCCAAGGTGGCTGCCGAGGTAAAGAAAAAAGCCAAATCCATACCCGGCAATAGCCTCTATATCAACCACCGCCACCCTTGAGTGCCCAAGTTATGCCGTGCGGCGCGCCCGTGCTTTGGCTAAAGCGGCGGCAATAGCGGCTTTTTTATCTGGTGCGCTGTGTTGAACAGTTGCGGTGGTGCTTGGTGCGCGAGCAGCTTGGTTCGCACTGGGCTGCGGGTTGAGGCGTTGTTGGTGCTGCCGGTAGCGTGTGTGGGCGTGCTCGGCCTGCGCTGCTGACCATGCTTGCCAGCCTGTAGCCGCACCGCTGGTGGGGTGCATATCGATGCAATCTACCGGGCAAACCGGAACACACAAGCCGCAGCCAGTGCAATGGTCGCTGAGGATGGTGTGCAACTGCTTGTTTGCCCCAACGATAGCGTCGGTGGGGCAGGGGGCCAAACACAGGGTGCAGCCAATGCACCAGGCCTCATCGATCACGGCCACGCTGCGCGGGCCTTCTGTGCCATGTACCGGATTGAGTGCCTGCACAGGCTGCCCCGTCAGGGAAGCCAAACGGGCAATGCCCTCGGCACCCCCCGGAGGGCATTGGTTGATGGCCGCCTGTTCTTGGGCAATCGCCTGAGCATAAGCGGCACAGTCTGGGTAGCCGCAGCGCGTGCATTGCGTCTGTGGCAGCACAGCATCAATGCGCGCAGCCAGCAGCTGCCAGTTTGCTTTCGGCACCGTCACTGTACCGTGCTGCTTTTAGCCTTTGCGCGTGCGCCGGTTGTGTTTGACCGGTGCCTTGCTGGGGCTGGCAGTGACGGCCATTTGCAGGCTGTGCTCGGTTTCTGCTTGCTGGGGCATGGCCTCGGCAGCACCGCTAAAGCCCGTGCTGGTGCTGACGGCGGCGGTGGCGGTATCGGCGGCAGCTACCGTGGTGGGGGCTGTAGGGGCTACCACCGGTGCAGCAACGCTGGAACCTGCCTGCTGGCTGGCCAGAATGAAGGCACGCACCTGTGGATAGACCACATCGCGCCAGCGCCGACCACTGAAAATCCCGTAATGGCCTGCACCTTGGGCTTCAAAATGCTGCTTGTGTTCTGGGGCAATGCCGCTGCACAGGTCTTGCGCTGCCTTGGTTTGGCCCGCGCCAGAAATATCGTCCAGCTCGCCCTCTACCGTCAGCAAGTGGGTGCTGGTGATGTCTTGCGGGCGCACGCGCTCTGGGGTGCCGTCGCTGGAGCGCACATCCCAAGTGCCATTGACCAGCTTGTATTCTTGGAACACGGTGCGGATGGTTTCAAGGTAGTAACACGCATCCATGTCGAGCACAGCGTTGTACTCGTCATAGAACTTGCGGTGCGCTTCGGCGCTGGCTCCATCGCCCTTAATCAGGTCTTTGAAGTAGTCGTAATGGCTGACCATGTGGCGGTCGGGGTTCATGGCGACAAAGCCGCTGTATTGCAAGAAGCCCGGATACACGCGGCGGCCCGCCCCCGGAAAGTTGTCGGGCACACGGTAGATCACGTTGTTTTCAAACCATTCGTAACTGCGCTTGGCTGCCAAGTCGTTGACGGCGGTAGGCGAGTGGCGGGCATCGATTGGGCCGCCCATCATGGTCATGGACAGGGGTGTTTTTTCGCCCCGGCTGGCCATCAGCGAGACGGCAGCCAGCACGGGCACCGTAGGCTGGCAGACGCTGATGACGTGGCAATTGCCGTAAGAAGCTTGCAGTTGTTGGATGAATTCTTGCACATAGTTGACGTAGTCATCTAAGTGAAATTCACCTTCCGACAGCGGCACCAAGCGGGCATTTTTCCAGTCGGTAATAAAGACCTTGTGGTCTTTGAGCATGGTGCGCACGGTGTCGCGCAGCAGCGTAGCATAGTGGCCCGACAGCGGTGCCACGATCAACACCACCGGCTGCTGTTTGAGCTTGGTCAGGGTCGCTGGATCATCAGAAAACCGCTTAAAGCGGCGCAGCTCGCAAAAGGGTTTGTCAAGCGTGACGCGCTCATAGACAGCCACCTCAACGTCATCGACCATCACGGTCTTGATGTCAAACGATGGCTTTTCGTAGTCTTTGCCCAAGCGGTAGAAAAGATCGTAGGCTGCTGCAATGCGCTGCGCGGCTGGGGCCTGACTGAGCACCGAGCCGGGATTGCTAAACAGCTTGGACGACGCTTGCGCAAAGTCCGAAAACGGCTCCATCAAAGAGCGTTGGGTTTCATAGATCTTGTAGAGCATGGTGGCATCCTATTTTGTTGCACTGCAATATAAATGTTGCACTGCAATATAGCAAGTCGATAGTAATTCTCTATTGATACTAGCAGTGCGATTGCAGTATTTTTGTGTACAACTGCATTATCCGTGAGAGCCTGCCATTATCAACTTAGTCTGGGCTGGTAGATGGCTGGTGGGCCAGTGCCATCACAGCATGGGCAGGCAAATCTTTGAGGCGGTGGTTGCTCCAGACTTGACGCCAGTGCCGTGCGCCGCGCAGGCCGTGGCGCAAGCCCAGCATGTGGCGTGCAATGGCGTACCAATGCGTGCCATGCTGCGCGGCCTCGCGGGCCATGTATTCGACCATGGTGGCTTCTACCGCTTCACGCGTCAGGGTTTGGGGAGCATCGCCATAAAACACCTCGTCCCAACGGCTTAACCACCAAGGGTTGTGGTAGGCCTCACGGCCCACCATCACGCCATCGACCTGCTGCAATTGGGCTTGCACGCTGGCGTCGTCGGTAAAGCCACCGTTGATAGCGATGGTCAGGTGCGGAAAATCTTGTTTGAGCTGTGCCACTACGCCATAGCGCAGTGGCGGTATTTGGCGGTTTTCTTTGGGTGACAGCCCCTTGAGCCAAGCATTGCGCGCATGGACGATAAACACCTTGCAGCCCGCCTCGGCCACCGTGCCCACAAAGTCGCGCACAAAGCTGTAATCTTCGTTTTTGTCGATGCCAATGCGGTGTTTGACGGTGACCGGCACCTCCACCACATCGACCATCGCTTTGATGC
>JAIESZ010000255.1 GCA_019745615.1 Burkholderiaceae bacterium | reverse complement strand
TGGGAGCCTATCCTGAGTTCAAGCGTCTGGTTGCATTCAAGCTCAACGCTTTAGGATTTAACCCCGACAGCACGGCAGTGGCTTCGTCGGATAAAGGAGGCCCAGGGTGAAAAATAGCATCTATCTACGTGGTTTTGGCCGCCCGTCGCGTCTGTTAGCCGCGATGGCTGCGGCGTTGCTGGTCAGTGCTTGCTCCTCTTGGAGTTCTAGCCCTGAAAACAAACCGCAAGAAGTGGTGCTCAATGCACCACTCTTGGGGGTGCAACAGGCTTGGACAGCCAGAGTCGGTACTGCCTTTAAACCGCCACTGTCGATGCAGGCCAAGGGCCAAGTCCTCACGCTGGCGTCCAGCGATGGTGAAGTAACCGCTCTTGATGCCAGCACAGGCCGTCCGTTGTGGCACCGTGCATTGCAAGAGCCACTGGCCGCCGGTGTCGGTGCCGATGGTGATGTGGCTGCGGTGGTGTCGGCCCACAATGAACTGATTGTGCTGGTAGCCGGGCAAGAAAAATGGCGTCAGCGCCTCAATGCCCCAGTGTTCACGCCGCCCTTGGTGGCGGGCGGGCGGGTGTTTGTGCTTACGGCAGACCGTAACCTGCTGGCGCTGGACGCCGGTTCGGGCCACCGGCTTTGGGCGCAAACGCCAGCCAGCTCCAGTGAGAATCTGGTACTGCGCCAAGCAGGCGTGCTCACTGCCATCAACAACACCCTGCTGGTGGGCATCTATGGCCGTTTGGCCGGTGTTCAGCCCGATACGGGCACGGTGCTGTGGGAGTCACCATTGTCGATTCCCCGTGGCACCAATGAAATCGAACGCTTGGTCGATGTGGTCGGGCCAGTCAGCAAAAGCAATGGCGTGGTGTGCGCCAGGGCTTTTCAGTCGGCGGTGGGTTGCCTCAATGCCAGCAACGGTAAAATCCTCTGGACGCAAAAATCCCAAGGAATGCAAGGCGTCGATGGCGATGCGCAGTGGCTCTACGGCGTTGAAAGCAATGGTATCGTCACCGCTTGGAACCGCAGCAACGGTTCACCGCAATGGTCTTCCGAGCAACTCAAGTATCGCAAGCTGTCCGCACCGTTGGTGTTGGGCCGCTCCGTAGTGGTAGGCGATAGTGCCGGAAACCTCTATTTCCTCTCCAAAACCGACGGCAGTCTGCTCAACCGTTTGACCACCGATGACTCTGGCATTTCGGCACAGCCCGTAGTGGCCGGAAACACCTTGGTGGTCACGACGCTGGCAGGAAAAATCTATGGCTTCCGTCCCGAATAAAAAATAAGTTTTTAATGAAACCAGTCATTGCCCTGGTAGGGCGTCCCAATGTGGGCAAATCTACCCTTTTCAACCGCCTGACAAAGTCCCGCGATGCCATTGTTGCGGACTTTGCTGGTTTGACGCGCGACCGTCACTACGGCACTGGAAAGCAAGGCAAACACGAATATATCGTCATTGATACCGGGGGCTTTGAGCCTGATGCCTCTTCGGGCATTTACCGTGAAATGGCCCGCCAAACCCAGCAGGCCGTGGCCGAAGCCGATGTGGTGGTCTTTGTGGTGGACGCCCGTGCGGGCCTGTCTGGCCAAGACCACGACATCGCCCAATACCTGCGCCGCTTGGGCAAGCAATGCCTGCTGGTGGCTAACAAGGCCGAAGGCATGCTCGAAGGCGTGCAGTTGTCCGAGTTTTACGAGCTGGGGCTGGGCGAGGTCTATCCTGTCTCTGCGGCCCACGGCCAAGGCATTCGCGGTTTGGTTGAGCTGGCGCTAGAGCGCTTGCACCTAGAAGAACCTGATGGCGAGGCCGAAGCCGCGCCAGAGCCAACCATCAAGTTGGCGGTGGCAGGCCGCCCCAATGCGGGTAAATCCACCCTCATCAATGCTTGGCTGGGTGAAGAGCGCTTGGTGGCCTTTGACATGCCCGGCACCACCCGCGATGCCATTTCGGTGCCCTTTGAGCGCGATGGGCAAAAGTTTGAGCTGATCGACACAGCAGGCCTGCGCCGCAAAGGCCGAGTGTTTGAAGCCATCGAGAAGTTCTCGGTGGTTAAAACTTTGCAGGCCATTGATTCGGCCAACGTCGTGCTGTTGCTGCTCGATGCTACCCAAGGCGTGACCGATCAAGATGCCCATATTGCAGGCTATATTTTAGAAAGTGGCCGTGCCGTGGTGCTGGCCGTGAACAAATGGGATGCCTTGGATGCCTACCAACGTCAGTTGGTAGAGCGCGCCATTGAGTCCAAACTGGGCTTTCTCAATTTTGCGGCGCTGCACTTTATCTCGGCCATCAAGCGCCAAGGTTTGGGCGCGCTGTGGCCTGCCATCTTGCAAGCGCACAAGGCGGCTACCTGCAAAATGCCAACCCCAGTGCTGACGCGCCTATTGCTAGAGGCGGTACAGTTCCAAAGTCCCAAGCGTGCAGGTATGTTCCGGCCCAAGCTGCGTTATGCCCACCAAGGGGGCATGAACCCTCCGGTCATTATTGTGCATGGCAACTCTTTAGAGCATGTCACCGAGGCGTACAAGCGGTTCCTAGAGGGACGTTTCCGTAAAGAATTTAACTTGGTGGGCACTCCACTGCGCATAGAGATGAAAACCTCTAAAAATCCCTATGCCAACACCGATTCTTGATCTTGCTGGTTTTTCTGCGGATCGGATCTGCAACCCTGTCGGTCGAGGGGGCAACCTAGCAAGGTTCGCTTCCCATTACTATCATTCCATTCCATCTTATTTTTAACACGGAGAATATCGTGAGCAACAAAGGTCAAATTTTGCAGGATCCGTTTCTGAATGCCTTGCGGCGCGAGCATGTGCCAGTATCGATTTATCTGGTCAATGGCATCAAGCTGCAAGGCCAGATCGAGTCTTTCGATCAGTATGTGGTGCTGCTGCGCAACACGGTCACGCAGATGGTGTACAAACACGCCATCTCTACCATCGTTCCGGGGCGTGCCGTTAACTTCTCCATCGCTGAAAATGTCGAGCCGGAGTCGGCTTGATGGTGGCCTCATTTGACATCAGATAACAACAAGCAACCAGAGCCAACACCTGTGGTGTTGGTTGGGGTAGATTTTGGCGCAGCCGATTTTGATGCCCAACTTGAAGAGTTGGGCCTGCTAGCGCAAACGGCAGGGATGCAGCCGGTGGCCTCGGTGGTGTGCAAGCGCAAGGCACCGGATGCTGCACTCTTTGTGGGTAGTGGTAAAGCAGACGAGATTCGTCTGTTGGCGCAGATGCACGGCGCTGCCGAGGTGTTGTTTGACCAAGCTCTCAGTCCGGCGCAGCAGAGAAATCTGGAGCGCCACTTAGAGTTGCCCGTCAACGACCGCACTTTCCTGATTCTAGAAATTTTTGCCCAGCGCGCCCGCAGCCACGAAGGCAAATTGCAGGTCGAGTTGGCGCGCCTCAATTACCTGAGCACCCGTTTGGTACGCCGCTGGTCGCACTTAGAGCGCCAACGTGGCGGCATTGGTGCGCGTGGCGGCCCCGGCGAGGCACAAATTGAGCTAGACCGGCGCATGATTGGCGAGTCTATCAAGCGGCTCAAAGAGCGCCTGTCCAAGGTCAAGCGCCAGCGCACGACGCAGCGGCGTCAGCGTGAGCGCCGCCAAACCTTTAATGTGTCGTTGGTGGGTTA